>NZ_JAALED010000259.1:0-4886 GCF_014145155.1 Dietzia sp. B19
CCGACCTCAGCGCACCCCCGGGCGGCGCGGGGATCACGCCCGTGGCGGTCGACGTGACCGACTCCGTGTCGCTCCGGGCGCTCGCCGATCGGGTCCGCGCGGACCACGGCCGCCTGGACGCGGTGGTCACCTTCGCCGGGATCCTGGGGATCGGGCCGCTCGCCGAGACCGACCCCGAGCGGGTCCAGCAGGTGCTCGACGTGAACGTCATGGGGACCGTCCGCACCGTGCACGCGATGTTCGACCTGCTCCGCGCGAGTAGCGGACGGGTGGTCCTCATCAGCTCGGAGACCGGCCCCCAGCACGGGATGCCGATGAACGGCGCCTACGCCATGAGCAAGCACGCCGTCGAGGCCTACGGGGACTCCCTGCGGCGCGAGCTCATGTTCCTCGGCCTCGACGTGGTGCTCATCCAACCGGGCCCGTTCCGCACGGGGATGACCGCCTCGATCCGGCGGCGCTTCCAGGAGTCGACGCTCCCGGGCTCGCCCTTCGCCGCCATGGCCGCCGTGATGGGGGAGATGGCGGCGGGGGAGGACGACAAGGCCACCGATCCCCGGGTCCTGGCGGAGGCCGTCTGGACCGCCGGGACCACCGCCCGGCCCCGTCACCGCTACGCCGTGAAGTGGGACCTCGGCCGCAGACTCCTGGACCACCTCCCCGTCCCGGTGGTGGACAGGGCGCTCACGCTGGCACTGGGCGGCAGGATCAACGCCAAGCGGCTCGAACTGCGGCGCGAGGCGGCGGACACCCTCAGTGCCGCCGACGCGGAGGTGCGGCCGTGAGCAACCTCGACGCCCGTCCGGAGGAGATCGAGTGCGAGGCGGGCGGATCGCCCGGTGGACCCGAACCCGGGGGCGCCGCGGTGGAGATCATCACCTCCCGTGACGTCCCGCTCGGCGGGCCGCGGGCGATGACGGTCAGGCGGACGCTCCCGCAGCGACAGCGCTCCCTGATCGGCGCCTGGTGCTTCGTCGACCACTACGGGCCCGACGACGTCTCGGCCACCGGCGGCATGGACGTGCCCTCGCATCCGCACACCGGACTCCAGACCGTCAGCTGGCTCTTCGAGGGCAACGTGACCCACCACGACTCCGGTGATAACCACGCGGTGGTCCGGCCCGGCGAGGTCAACCTCATGACCTCCGGGGCGGGCATCTGCCACACCGAGGTCTCCACCCAGGACACGGGTGTGCTGCACGGGGTGCAACTGTGGACGGCGCTCCCCGAGCGGGACCGTGAGAGCACCGGCCGACGGTTCGAGCACCATGTCCCCGAGGCGGTGGAGTACGAGGGCGGATCCGCCCTGGTCTTCATCGGGTCGCTGCTGGGCTCGTCGTCGTCGGTCACCACGTTCACCCCCCTGCTCGGCGCGGAGCTCCGCCTGGATCCCGGCGCCCGGCTCACCCTCGACGTGGACCCGGAATTCGAGCACGGACTCCTGGTGGACGCCGGCGACATCACGCTCGAGGGCGTGACCGTCGCACCCGCCCAGCTGGGCTACACCGGTGTCGGCGAGACCACCCTGACCATCCACAACACCGGATCCACCCCGGCGCGGATGATCCTCATCGGCGGTACGCCGTTCGGTGAGGAGATCGTGATGTGGTGGAACTTCATCGGTCGCGGCCACGACGAGATCGTGCGCTACCGGCAGGAGTGGGAGGACGGGTCGGACCGCTTCGGCCGGGTCGACGGCTACATCGGGAGGAACCCCGACGGGCTCACCCGCCTCCCCGCGCCCACCCTGCCCGGCAGCGTGCTCACGCCGAGGGCGAACCCGGCCGCGCGGGCGCGGGCCGGGGAGGAGGTCTGATCGTGGGTGTCCCGCAGCTGGACCGTGCCCAGCGTGAGGTCTACAAGCAGCTCGTCCGCACGGCGGTCGCCTCCCGGGAGGCGTCCACCGGTGCCGGGCTGGAGGAGTCGCTGCTCGAGCTGGTCAACATCCGTGTCTCCCAGCTCAACGGCTGCGCGGCCTGCCTGGCCACGCACGTGCCGGCCGCCCGGAAGGCAGGGGTCTCGCAGGAGCGACTGGACCTGCTCCCGGCGTGGCGGGACATCGACGAGTTCGGCGATCCCGAACGGGCCGCTCTCCGTCTGGCGGAGACGCTCACGCGCCTGGACAGCGTCGACGAGCGCGGGGCGGCCACGGCCGCCGCCGCCGAGCACTTCGACGAGGACCAGCTCTCCGCGCTCGAGTGGTCGATCGTGTTGATCAACGCCTTCAACCGGGTCTCGATCGCCAGCGACCACCGGGTGCGCATCGAGGACTGATCCCGGGCCCGGGCGGGGTGCCGGGCCAGCGCCGGGAGCACGGGAGCCGCATCGGGACTACCGTGGGCGCTGTGAGCGAGAAGCCGGACGTCCAGACCCTCGGCGAACTGCGCGCCGCGGGGTACACCAGCCGCAGCCTGCGCGAGGAGATGCGCGAGAACCTCCTGGCGGGCCTGGCCGCGGGCCGCGATCCCTGGCCGGGGATGCACGGATTCGACTCCACGGTCATCCCGCAACTGGAGCGGGCGATCATCGCGGGCCACGACATCGTCCTGCTGGGCGAGCGCGGACAGGGCAAGACCCGCCTGCTGCGCACCCTGGTGGGACTGCTCGACGAGTGGTCGCCCGTCGTCGAGGGATCCGAGCTCGGGGAGGACCCGCTCGCGCCGATCACCACGGAGACGCGGGACCGGGTCACCAGGGAGGGGGACGCCCTGCCCATCGGCTGGCGACACCGGACCGAGCGGTACGTCGAGAAGCTCTCCACCCCGGACACCTCCGTGGCGGACATGATCGGCGACGTCGACCCCATGCGGGTGGCCGAGGGACGGCGCCTGGGCGACCCGGAGACCATCCACTACGGACTGGTGCCCCGCGCCAACCGCGGCATCGTGGCGCTCAACGAGCTCCCCGACCTGGCGGAGCGCATCCAGGTGGCCCTGCTCAACGTCATGGAGGAGCGGGACGTCCAGATCCGGGGTTACGTGCTCCGGTTGCCCCTCGACGTGCTGGTGGTGGCCTCGGCCAACCCGGAGGACTACACCAACCGCGGCCGGATCATCACCCCGCTCAAGGATCGTTTCGGCGCCGAGATCCGCACGCACTACCCGTTGGACCTGTCCGACGAGATCGAGGTCGTGCGGCAGGAGGCGGACCTCACGGCGGAGGTCCCGGACGCCCTGATGGAGCTGCTCGCCCGGTTCACCCGCGAACTGCGGACGTCGGACTCGGTCAACCAGGCCTCCGGCGTGTCCGCGCGCTTCGCGATAGCCGGCGCCGAGACCGTCGCGGCGGCGGCCAGGCGTCGCGCCGCCGTCCGCGGGACCGACGACCCCGGCGAGGCGGTGGCGAGGCTGGTCGACGTCGACGCCGCCGTGGACGTGCTCCGCGGGAAGATCGAGTTCGAGCCGGGGGAGGAGGGCCGCGAGCCGGAGATCCTCCGCTATCTCCTGCGCAGTGCCACCGTCGACGTGGTGCGCGAGATGTTCCGCGGTCTCGACCTGGCCCCGCTCGTGGAGGCGTTCGACGGCTCGGTGACCCTGACGACCGGCGCCAGCGTGACCGCGGCGGAGTTCCTCGAGGCCCTGCCCGAGCTCTCCGAGCCGGGCCTGTACGACCAGATCGCCGAACGCGCGGGCGCCACGACGGTGGGGCAGCGGGCCGGGGCGATCGAGTTCGCGCTGGAGGGGCTCTACCTCTCGCGGCGTCTGTCCAAGGAGACCGGGGACGGCGCCGCCGTCTACGGCTGACACCCCGCGGTGGCCGTACCCGCCGACCGGCCGATGAGGTCGACGGTGAGGGCCGGGACGCCGCCGGAGCAGGAGGTACGCGATGTCGCGAGATGAACCCCGCGCGCGGTACGGCCGCTACGTCGGCGGCCCCGACCCGCTCGCGCCCCCTCTCGATTTGTCCGAGGCGCTCGACGCGGTGTCCGACGGGGTGATGTCCGGATACTCGCCCGAGCAGTCGATGCGCGAGTTCCTGCGTCGGGGCGGACGAGGCCAGACCGGTCTCGACGACCTGGCCGGCAGGGTGCAGCGCCGTCGCCGTGAACTGCTCGAGCGAGCCCACCTGGGCGGGACCCTGGAGGAGGTGTCCGAGCTCCTGGACAAGGCCCTGCTGGCCGAGCGTGGGCAGCTCGCCCGGGACACGCAGATGGACCCGATGGATCGCACCCTGCGCGAGATGACGATCGAGAACCTCCCGGACTCCCCGGCCGCGGCGGTCGGGGAGCTGGCCGACTACGACTGGGCCTCCACCGATGCCCGCGAGGCCTACCGCCGGATCCAGGACCTCCTCGGGGCGGAGGCGCTCGAGTCGCGGTTCGCCGGCATGAAACAGGCCCTGGAGAACGCGACCGACGACGACCGGGCGGCGGTGTCGGAGATGCTCGCCGACCTCACCGAGTTGCTCGACAAGCACGCTCGCGGGCAGGACACCCCCGAGGACTTCGAGCGCTTCATGGACAAGCACTCCGACTCCTTCCCGGAGCAACCCGCCGACATCGACGAGCTCATCGACGTCCTGGCCAGGCGCGCGGCGGCCGCGCAACGCATGATGCGGTCGATGACGCCGGAGCAGCGGGAGGAGCTGATGGCGCTCTCGCAGCAGGCGTTCGGCTCGCCGGAACTCATGGAGCAGCTCGGGCGCCTCGACGGCCTGCTCCAGTCGCTCCGGCCCGGCGAGGACTGGGACGGCTCCGCGGACTTCTCCGGCGAGGAGGGGCTGGGATTCTCCGAGGGCGCGGCGGCCATGGCCGAGCTCGGCGACCTGGACCGTCTCGCCGAGCAGCTGGCGCGGGGCGGTGAGGGCTCGCCCCTGTCCGAACTGGACCTCGAGGCCGTGGCCCGTCACCTCGGTGGCGAGGCCGCGGTCTCCCTGCGCACGCTGGC
>NZ_JAALED010000260.1:0-1751 GCF_014145155.1 Dietzia sp. B19
GTGGAGCAGGCGGACCAGCGCACGCCCCGCAGGGGCGAGTCGGTGGACCGCGCGCCCGACGCCGACGCCGGCGACGGTGACGCGATCACGTTCGCCGACATGGGGCTGGCCCCGGCCGTCGCCCAGGCGGTCAAGGACGTGGGGTACGAGGTCCCCTCCGCGATCCAGGCCGCCATCATCCCGATGGTGATGGCGGGCCGTGATGTCGTGGGGCTGGCACAGACGGGCACCGGCAAGACCGCGGCCTTCGCCCTGCCGATCCTCTCACTCATCGACCCGGCGGTGAAGAGCCCGCAGGCGCTCGTTCTGGCGCCCACCCGTGAGCTCGCGCTCCAGGTCGCCGAGGCGTGCATCACTTACTCCGCCAACATGCCGCAGGTCAACGTGCTCCCGATCTATGGCGGTCAGGCCTACGGGATCCAGCTGTCCGGTCTGCGGCGGGGTGCGCAGATCATCGTCGGTACGCCCGGCCGCGTGATCGACCACCTCAAGAAGGGCACGCTCGATCTGTCGGGTCTGCGCCATCTCGTCCTCGACGAGGCCGACGAGATGCTGGCGATGGGCTTCCAGGAGGACGTCGAGCGGATCCTCTCCGACACCCCGGAGACCACGCAGGTCGCCCTGTTCTCGGCGACCATGCCCTCCGCCATCCGGCGCATCTCGCAGAAGTACCTCACCGACCCGGCGGAGGTGAAGGTCGCCTCCAAGACCTCCACCGCCCCGAACATCCATCAGCGCTACGTCCTGGTCAATCACCGGGACAAACTCGACGCCCTGACGAGGATCTTCGAGGTCGAGGATTTCGACGCGATGATCCTGTTCGTCCGGACCAAGTCGGCCACGGAGGAGCTCGCGGAGAAGCTTCGGGCGCGCGGGTTCTCTGCTGCGCCGATCAACGGCGACATCCCGCAGAATCTCCGGGAGCGGACCATCGAGGCACTCAAGGACGGTCGGACCGACATCCTGGTGGCCACGGACGTGGCCGCACGTGGTCTGGACGTGCCCCGTATCAGCCACGTGGTCAACTACGACATCCCGCACGACACCGAGTCGTACGTGCACCGGATCGGCCGTACGGGCCGCGCCGGCCGCAGCGGGCAGGCGCTGCTGTTCGTCACCCCGCGGGAGCGTCGCATGCTCTCCCAGATCGAGCGGGCCACGCGTCAGCCGCTGACAGAGATCCAGCTCCCGAGCGTGGATGATGTCAACGAGATGCGGATGGCGAAGTTCGGGCAGTCGATCACCGAGAGCCTCGATGATCCGAACCTGGCGATGTTCCGCCGGCTGGTGGAGGAGTACGCCAACGAGCACTCCGTCTCGATGGCCGACATCGCCGCCGCACTCGCCACGCAGTCCCGCAATTCCGCCGACTTCCTCATGCGAGAGCCGGAGCGTCCCGCGCGACGTGAACGGCAGGACAACCCGCGTGACACCCGGCGGGATGACCGGCGCGAGCGGCCGGGCCGCGACTTCTCGGACGGCCCCCGTCCCTCGCGCACGGGCAAGGACATGGCCCAGTACCGGATTGCTGTGGGCAAGCGGAACAACGTCAAGCCGGGATCCATCATGGGCGCCCTGGCCAATGAGGCCGGACTCAGTGGCGGCGACATCGGACGTATCTCGATCCGTTTCGATCACTCGATCGTCGAACTCCCGGCGGGTCTGTCCCGGGATCAGATCGAATCGATGCGCGGGATCCGGGTCGCCGGTTCGGAGATCGACATCCGACCGGACTCCGGTCCGCCCGCCGG
>NZ_JAALED010000261.1:0-4355 GCF_014145155.1 Dietzia sp. B19
GACCTCGCGGGGGCGGCCGCGCTCACCACCGATCCGGCCGCGGCGCAGGAGACCCTCGAGGCCAACGTGCTGGCGATGGGATTCACGCCGACCCTCTCCGCCGGGACCCCGGACGGGGACCGACGCCCGGACCGCGACCCCGTGACGGTCGAGATCACCTGGGACATGGGGACGGCCGGAGACGACGAGGCCGACAACGACGAGGCCGACGACGACGAGGCCGGCTCCGACCCGGCCGGCGGGACCCCCGGCACGGAAGGCGCCGCCCGCATCGTCACGACCACCGGCGAGGCGCGGACCACCAGGGTCGGCGAGGACTGGAAGGTCGAGTGGGCGCCGACGATCCTCGACACCCGCCTCGAGCCGGGGGGCACCCTGGCCTTCTCCGAGATCCTGGACTACGACACCTCGGTCCTCGACCGCACGGGCGAACCGCTGCTGCAGTGGACTCCGGTGACCGCGGTGACCCTGGCGCCGGGGGCGGTGGAGTCGGCCGACGCTGTCGCGGCGCTGGTGAACCCCGTGGTGCCGACGATCACAGGGCAGACGATCCGCGAGGGCATGACGGAGGCGGGGGACCAGCCGTACCAGATCGTCGCGCTCCGCCCGTCCGACATCGACCCGATCCGCGAGCAGCTCGCCGCCGTCCCGGGGGTGAGCCTGCCCGAGCAGGGCCAACTCATCCGCACCGACCGGGACCTCGACTCCCCCGCTCTCACCGGGTTGCCCGACGCCTGGACCGAGGCGCTGCAGGAGGAGGGCGGCTGGACCGCGGAGATCGTCAATCCCGACGCGGAACCGATCGAGCTCGGCAGCGCCCCGGTGGGCCAGGTCGACGACCTCGTCTCCACGCTGCAGATCTCGATGCAGCGGGCCGCCCAGCAGGCGGTGGACTCCTCCGCTCTGGGCGCCTCGATCGTGGCGATCCAGCCCTCGACGGGCGGAATCCTGGCCGTGGCGCAGAACTCCGCCGCCGACCGGCAGGGGCCGGTGTCCATGCAGGGCCGCTTCCCGCCGGGGTCGACGTTCAAGATCGTCACCACGGCCGCGGCGCTCGAGGCCGGCGTCGTGGGCCCGGACGAGGTCGTGCCCTGCCCGGCCTCGGTCACCGTGTCGGGGCGCACGATCCCCAACGACGACGACTTCGAGCTCGGCCCGGTGCCGCTGGAGACCGCCTTCGCCCGGTCGTGCAACACCAGCCAGGCCGTCATCAGCGACCGGCTGACGCCGGAGGCCATGAAGGACACGGCCGCGAAGCTCGGCCTGGGCGTCGGGTTCGTCGCCCCCGGCCTCGGAGCGGACACCTTCACCGGGTCCGTGCCCGTCACCGAGCAGGGCCCGGCCCGCGTGGAAGCGGCGATCGGGCAGGGCGAGGTGTTGGCCAGCCCGTTCGGGATGGCGGTCATGACGGCCTCGCTGGCAAACGGCGGGCGGATGATCCTGCCGCACGTCGTCGACGGGATGACCGGCGACGCCAACGACGCACCGGAACCGCTCGACCCCGGAGTCGTCGACACCCTGCGCCGGTACATGGAGCAGACCGTCCGATCGGGCACCGCGACGGCAGCCAATTCGATCCCCGGACTCGGGGGCAAGACCGGCACGGCCGAGGTCGGCACCGGTCCCGCCCACGGCTGGTTCGTCGGTTCCACCGGGGACATCGCCCTCGCGGTGCTCATCGAGGGAGCCGACTCCTCGGGGCCCGCGGTGTCGATGGCCGCCGGGTTCCTCGGCGCCGCAGGACAGCCCGCACCCCTCGCGCGCGGGTGAGACGGTAGTTTCGCGTCATGCGTCTCCCCCGCCTCCCGCTGTCCGACCTCCCCGTCCCCGGCCTCGCCCGGTTGCCGTTCGTCTCCTCCCCCTCCCCCGCGGACACCAACCGCCGGGTGCTGGTCACCGGCGGGGCGTCGGGTCTCGGTCTGGCGTTGGTCACGGCGTTCCTCGAGCGCGGCGACCGCGTGATGGTCGCGGACCTCGCGGCCACCGACGACCGGCCCGCCTCGGTCCCCGGGGATGCGCGCTATCTGCGTCTGGACGTGCGTTCCGAGGAGGAATGGCAGGCGGCGCGCGCGGAGATCGAGCAGATCTGGGGCGGCATCGACGTGCTGGTCAACAACGCGGGCATCGCCCAGGGCGGCCGCATCGAGTACCTCACCGAGGAGGACTGGCGGCTCATCACGGACATCAACCTGCTGGGTGTGGCGCGGGGCTGCCGCACCTTCGTGCCGATGCTCAAGGCGCAGGGCCACGGGCACCTGGTCAACACGGCGTCTCTCGCCGGGCTCGTACACCCGCCGACCATGGCCTCCTACACGGCGGTCAAGGCGGCCGTGGTGGCGATCTCCGAGACCCTGCGGTGGGAGCTGGAGCCGTTCGGGATCGACGTGTCCGTGCTGTGCCCGTCGTTCTTCCGCACCAACCTGGCTTCGAGCCTCAACTCCTCGGACCCCGCCGCGAGCGGATTCGCGAGCAAGCTCATCGACCGCTCCGAGCGCGGCGCGGACGAGATCGCAGCCGAGGTGATGACCGGTCTGGACGCCAAGGAGTTCCTGATCCTGCCCGACCCGGACGCCCGCAAGGCCTACCGCGGCAAGCGGTTCATGCCCGCCGCGTACGCCAGGACCATGCTCGGGATGGGGCAGAAGTTCGCCCGCGCCACCGGCGGGAGCTGACGGTCCCGCGGGCCGCCCGTCCCGGTTCCGCCGGGCACGGCCCGAGTCGGCACCGCGCCCGGGGCAAGTACCCTGCGGGGCATGACTCCCTCGCTCCCCCTCCCCTCCACCGTGATGTCCCGCGCCGATCTCGACTTCCTGCTCCACGACTGGCTGCGGGTGTCCGAGCTGTGCGGGCGTGAGCGGTACGCGGACCACTCCCGCGAGACCATCGACGCCGTGGTGGACCTGTCGGCCGAGCTCGCCGAGAAGTATTTCGCCCCGCACAACCGCAAGGCGGACCTCAACGAGCCCAGGCTCGTGGGCGAGGAGGTCGAGCTCATCCCGGAGATCGCCGAGGCGCTGCGCCGCTTCGCCGACGCCGACCTGGTGGGCGCCGCGATGGACGAGCGGGTGGGCGGGATGCAACTGCCCTACACCGCCTACCTGGCGTGCATGGCGTGGTTCTACGCGGCCAACGTCGCCACCGCGGCGTACCCGCTGCTCACCACCGGCAACGCCAACCTGTTGATCGAGCACGGCTCGGACGAGCAGATCGAGCGCTACGTCAAGCCGATGGTCGAGGGCCGGTTCACCGGCACCATGTGCCTGTCCGAGCCGCAGGCCGGCTCCAACCTCGCCGACATCACCACCCGCGCCGAGCCGCAGGACGACGGGACCTACCGGCTGTTCGGGCAGAAGATGTGGATCTCCGGCGGCGAGCACGCGATGTCCGAGAACATCGTGCACCTCGTACTGGCCAAGGTGCCCGGTTCGCCGGCCGGTACCCGCGGCATCAGCCTGTTCGTGGTGCCGAAGTACCTGGTCGACGAGGACGGTTCGATCGGGGAGCGCAACGACATCGTGATCACCGGCCTCAACCACAAGATGGGCTTCCGCGGCACGGTCAACACCATGCCCACCCTCGGCCAGGGCATGCACACCCCCGGCGGCCGACCGGGTGCGGTGGGTTACCTGGTGGGCGAGGAGAACACCGGCCTCAAGAAGATGTTCACCATGATGAACGAGGCCCGGCTCGGCGTGGGTCTGGGCGCCACGGCCCTCGGGTACACCGGGTACCTCAAGTCGCTCGACTACGCGCGCAACCGCCCTCAGGGGCGGACCGTCGGTGCCGATCCCTCCTCGCCGCAGGTCATGCTCACCGGGCACGCCGACGTGCGGCGGATGTTGCTGGCCCAGAAGTCCTACGTGGAGGGCGCCCTGGCGCTGGGGCTGTTCTGCGCGAGGCTCGTCGACGACGAGAAGACCGGATCCCCGGAGGAGGCCGCAGCCGCCTCCACCCTCCTGGACGTCCTCACCCCGATCGCCAAGTCGTGGCCGTCGCAGTGGTGCCTCAAGGCCAACGAACTCGCGGTACAGGTACTGGGCGGGGCCGGGTACACGATCGACTACGACGTCGAGCAGCACTACCGCGACAACCGCCTCAACCCGATCCACGAGGGCACGCACGGGATCCAGGCCCAGGATCTGCTCGGGCGCAAGGTCCTCGCCGGGGGTGGTGCCGGACTGGCCGCACTGAGCGAGCGCATCGCCGCCACCTGCGACCGGGCGGATGCGGCAGGCGGCCCGGCCGAGGAGTTCGCCGCGCTGCTCCGACCTCGGGTGACGCGCCTGATCGAGGTGACCACCGCACTCGCCGGGCTCGGGGCGACCGACCCGGAGGCGTTCCTGGCCGACGCCACC
>NZ_JAALED010000262.1:0-4910 GCF_014145155.1 Dietzia sp. B19
CGGCGCGCGCATCGCCGAGGCCCACGACGCGCTGGACGCGCACGGCCTCGCGCCCTGCGGCGCCGCGCAGGTGGTCTACCTCGACCCGCCGTACAACCGCGGGGGCCGGTTCGACGCCTACCACGACAACATGCCGCGCCACGAGTGGCTCGACTACATCGAGACCCGGCTCGTGGTGGCCCACGACCTGCTCGCCGAGACCGGAACCGTGTGGGTACACCTCGACGACGCCGAAGCCCACCGGGTGCGTTGCCTGCTCGACGAGATTTTCGGCGCCGACGCGTTCATCGCGGACCTCACGGTGGAGAGCAACCCCAAGGGACGGCAACTGGACCGCTTCTTCGCCGGTTCGCACGACCGTCTGATGGTGTACGCCCGTGACCCCGAGCACGTGCGGCTGGCGGGCGGGGTGGCTTCGGCGGTCGATCCGGCGGACTTCCCGCACCGGGGCGTCGACGGGGTCAGCTTCCGGCTCCTACCGCTGCGCAACACCAACAAGCGTTTCAACCCGCGGACCACGCCCACCATGACGTACCCGCTGTACGGCGACCCGGGCACCGGCGAGGTGTCGGTGGAACCGGGCGGGGGACTGGAAGAGATCCTCCCGGTCTTCGGCGATCTCACCCCTGCGGTGTGGCGGTGGTCGCGAGAGCGGGCACGGGAACGCGTCGGCGACCTGGTGTGCCGGACGGTGAAGGGTCGCTCGGGCCCCCGGGTGGACATCTACCAACGTGACCGGTTCGAGGCGGGGCGGATCAAGAAGCTCAAGACCATCTGGCTGTCCCAGGAGGTCGGCTCGACGGACACCGCGCGAGCCGAATTGAGGGCGGCCGGGGTCGACGGGTTCCGCACCCCCAAGCCTGAAGCGTTGATGCGGCGGGTCGTCGAACTGGCCACCGACCCCGGCGAACTGGTCGTGGACCTGTTCGCCGGGTCCGGGACCACGGCGGTCGCGGCCCGTGCACTGGGCCGGCGCTGGGTGGTGGTCGAACGCAACCCCGAGACGGTCCGCGACGTGCTCGTGCCGAGGTTGCGCGTCGGCTCCGACGACGGTTAGCGGAGCATGAGCCCGCCGCCGTCGACCATCATCGTCTGGCCGGTCATGTACGACGCGTCGTCGCTGGCCAGGAAGACCGCGACCCGGCCGATGTCGGACTCGGGATCCCCGAAACGGCGCATCGGGGTCCCGGACAGGAGCCGCTTCTCGATCCCCGGGTTCGCCTCGATGTAGGCCTCCACGCCCTCGGTGAGCGCGAGGGGGGAGATGACGTTGACGTTGATCCCGTCGCGCGCCCACTCGTTGGCGGCCACCCGGCTGATCGCGCGGATCGCCTCCTTCGCCGCGGCGTACGACGCCTGGGTGGGGCTGCCGTCGATGCCGGCGCCGGAGGCGAAGTTGATCACCGACCCGTCCCGCTCAGCCAGATGCGGGTGCGCGGCCTTCATCAGCCAGAACGTCGGGTAGAAGCCGGTGGAGAAGGACAGGTCCATCATGTCGCCGGTGGTCTCGAGCAGTGGTGCCTGTCGGGACGCGTGGGCGTTGTTGACCAGGACGTCGAGGTGCCCGAACGCCTCCACGGCGGCCGCGACGATCGATGCGGCGTTGGCCTCGACCGAGATGTCCGAGTGGAGGAAGCGCACCTGCTCACCGAGCTCGGCGGCGAGCGCGTCCCCGGCGTCGTCGTTGATGTCCACCACGAGGACGTTGGCGCCCTCCTTGACGAACGCACGGGTGATGCCGCGGCCGATCCCGCCGGCACCGCCGGTGACGATCGCGGTCTTGTCGGAAAGTCGCACGCCGAAGCCCTTCAGGAGTCCTGCAGCCACACGGCGGTGTCCGGTGGCAGATCCCTCCCGTCGAGTGGGCCGGAGGCGAGGAGGATCTCGCCGCCGGGCAGGGGCACCGTCCGAGGGGATGTATTGATCATGCACAGCATCCCGCCGCCTTCGCGCCGAAACGCCTGACACCCGTCAAGTTCACTTTCCCAGACGATCGCTTCCGTGTCCGCCGCGGGCCACGACTGCCTGATCCCGATCGCCGACCGGTACAGCGACAGCACGGAGTCGGGGTCCTCCCGCTGGGCGGCGACCGTGAGGTGCGACCATCCCTCGGGCATCGGCAACCAGGTGTCGTCGGCGGTCGAGAACCCGTACGGGGGCCGGTCGCCCTCCCACGGGATCGGCACGCGGCAGTGGTCACGGCCCATCTCGGCGTGGCCGGTGCGGTCCCAGGTCGGGTCGGTGAGTCGGTCGTGGGGGATCGCGTAATCGCTGGGCAGACCGAGTTCGGCACCGTTGTAGACGAACGCGATCCCCGGCAGTGCGAGGGTCACCAGGAGCATGGCGCGGGCCCGGGCGGTGCCGACGGCCCCGTTGCCGTAGCGGGTCACCTCGCGGACGACGTCGTGATTCGACAGCGCCCACGTGGGTGCCGCCCCCGAGACGCGTGTGGCCTCGAGTGTGGAGTCGATGGCCTCGCGGATCGCCGCAGCGTCGAAGGGGGCGCCGGTGAGGGCGAAGTGAAACGCGAAGTGCAGCTCGTCGGGTCGGAGGTAGCGGGCGAACCGCTCGATCGGTCCCACCCACACCTCGCCGAAGGTGGCCGCGCCCGGGTAGTCGTCGAGGACGCGGCGGATCCGTCGGTGGATGTCGTGGACGCCGGGCCGGTCCCAGCGCGCGTCGCGGGGGTCGACGACGAGCTGGGCGATCTCCACGTCGTCGGGCAGATCCGCCAGGTCGTCGGGTTTGGCGAGTCCGTGGGCCACATCGATCCGGAAGCCGTCCACCCCCAGGTCGAGCCAGAACCGCAGGGTCCGCTCGAGATCGTCGGCGACCTCGGGATTCGTCCAGTCCAGGTCCGGCTGCTCGGGGGCGAAGAGGTGGAGGTACCACTGGCCGGGCGTGCCGTCGGGCTCGGTGACGCGGGTCCAGGCGGGTCCGCCGAACACCGACGGCCAGTTGTTCGGCGGTTCGGAGCCGTCCTCGCCGCGGCCGTCCCGGAAGAGGTAGCGCGCGCGTTCCGGGCTGCCCGGTCCGGCGGCGACCGCGGCGGCGAACCAGGGGTGCTCGATGCTGGTGTGATTGGGCACCAGGTCCATGATGAGCACCTTGCGGGCGGCGTGGAGGCGCCCGAGGAGCTCACGCAGCGTGTCGACGCTGCCGAACAGCGGATCCACGTCCCGCGGGTCGGACACGTCGTATCCGTGGTCGGCGCCGGGGGAGCGCATGATCGGGGAGAACCACACCCCGTCGACGCCCAGATGGTCCAGGTGGTCGAGGCGGTCGATCACGCCCTGCAGGTCACCGACGCCGTCGCCGTCGGAGTCGGCGAACGACCGCGGGTAGATCTGGTAGAGGACCATGTCCTCCCACCGGCGCGTCGCGTGGGAGGGAGGCCTCACCCGATCTCCGCGGTGTTGACCATCATCGCCGCGGCGCGGGTGAGGTAGTCGATGAGCGCCGCCCGGTGTTCGTCGTCCAGCGTCTCGCGGTCGATCGTGTCCACTGCGGCGAGCATGTGGGTGAGCCAGGCGTCGTGGGCGGCTCGGTCGACGACGTACGGGTTGTGCCGCATCCGCAGCCTCGGGTGCCCGCGCTGCTCGGAGTAGGTGGTGGGACCGCCCCAGTACTGCTCGAGGAACATCCGCAGACGGTCCTCGGCCGGCCCCAGGTCCTCCTCGGGGTACATCGGGCGCAGCACGGGGTCGCCCGCCACCCGGCGGTAGAACTCGTGGACGATCTTCCGGAACGTCTCCGCTCCACCGATCTCGTCATAAAAAGTGCTGCTGCTCATGCCTCCCATCATGCCTGCCCAGGTGTCCGTGGGGCCCCTGGGCAGGTGGTGGCGGGTGGGCGGCGGCGGCAGGAAACCCGCGGGAGACGACGACGACGAGGTCCCGCGACGGCGACCCGGATCCGCCCGCCCGCCGGGCCGAACCGGCCGGGTCGGCCACCTTCTGCTACGCGTTAGCCGCACGAAGTGTTCACCGAAGGTGCATCATCGTGGCAGGCGAGGTTCACGACGAGCCCGGACACGGCTGATGCACTGGGCTCGGGGCAGACGAGCGGAGACCGACCATGGGCACTGCAGTGCGCGAGAACACGGAGTACCGACAACGGGGTTCACGAGCCCCCTCCCGGCTGGAACCGGTCCCGGACCGGCACGTCCCGCTCGCGTCCGCCCCGCGCGTCCTGCTGCTCAACGCCAGCTACGAGGCCCTGACGGCCCTGCCCGCCCGCCGCGCGGTGGTGATGCTGATCGGCGGCAAGGCCGACGTGGTTCACGACCACCCGGTCGAGCTCCTGGTCCGCTCGGTGGACACCGCGATCCGCGTGCCGTCGGTGATCCGACTACGCGAATACGTGCGGATCCCGTATCGGTCGCAGGTCCCCATGACCCGCGCGGCGCTCATGCACCGCGACGGCCACAGGTGCGGCTACTGCACCGCGAAGGCCACGACCGTGGACCACGTCATCCCGCGCAGCCGCGGGGGAGCGCACAGTTGGGAGAACTGCGTCGCCTCCTGTGCGCCGTGCAACCACCGCAAGGCCGACAAGCTGCTCTCCGAGCTCGGATGGGAGCTGCGGGTCCCCCTCGCCGCCCCGCGGGGCCGGACCTGGCGATTGGTGTCCCAGTTGCGGGAGATCGGCCCGCACTGGGAGGACTACCTCTACCTCGACGCCGCCTGAGGCGATCGGGCCCCCGTCGCCTGGGTCAGCCGAGCGCGAGGCTGTAGACCCCGTCGGAGTCCGTGTCGGCGAAGTACAGGGTGCGCCCGTCCTCGGACACCGCCAGCCCGGTGACACCGGCCATGCCGGTCTCGAAGACCCGGCCGGGGGAGCCGTCCCAGGCGAACTCGAGGATCCGGCCGGTGGCGTTGTCGGCGACGAACCAGGAGTCGGCGCCGGCC
>NZ_JAALED010000263.1:0-2978 GCF_014145155.1 Dietzia sp. B19
TGGGGACGGGGACCCTCCGATCGCTGGTGGACACCTCCGACCCGACCTCGGCGGATGCGGCCGCACACCTCGACCCACTGGTGGGTGACGCCCTCCGGGCGATCTCGGAGACCGGTCGGCGCGCCGGCGGGGACGGTCTCACCTTCGAGACGGGGACCGGTGCGGCCGCCCGGGACCGCGGCGCGACCCGCCTGGCGCGGCTCGGGGAGACGGTGACCGCCTCGCTGGCGCGCGTCGATCTCCTGACCCCGGGCAGCGTGTTCACCATGGCGAGTCCCAACAGTCCGCTCATGCTGGTGACCCGCAACGCGCTGCCGTTCCCCGTGCGCGTGGACGTGACCGTCACCGCGCCCGAGGACATCACCGTCGACCCGGTCGGTCTCATCCAGATCCCGGCCGCGGGCTCCCGCACCCTCCAGGTCCCCACCCAGTCCGACTCCGAGGGCGGGGTCCGGCACACCGTGGTCTTCGCCCTCCACGGACCGGACGGGACGCGACTGTCCGACCCGGTCGAACTCTCGGTCCAGTCCGGTGGGTATCCCGTCGCGCAGGGCTTCGCGATCGCCGCGGCCGCACTCGCCCTCGTCCTCGGAGGCCGCCGGTACCTGCGCTACCGTCGGGGGATCCTCGACCCCGCGGACGAAGGGCACCGACCGTGAACGACGAGCAGGGTTCCCCCGAACCCGGGCTGCGTAGACCGGACCCCGGGCTGCGGGGCCGCCGCCGCGAATCCGGGAGCTGCGTCTCGCCACGCCCCGTCTCGCCGCCACCGGTCGCCGACTCGTTCGCGCCCGACTCGGTACCCGTCGACCCCGTGGTCCCGATCCCACCGGGCCCGGCGACCCGGGGCGGGGGGACCGGTTCCACCACGCGGGACTCCTCCGACGCCTCGGTGATGCGGTCCACGGGGTCGATGGCCGTGGCCAACCTCGCCAGCCGGATCACCGGGTTCGTCCGGATGATCCTCATCCTCACCATTCTCGGCCCCGCCGTGGCCTCGGCGTTCAACACCGCCAACACGCTGCCCAACATGATCACCGAGCTCGTCCTGGGTTCGGTGCTCACCGCCATGTTCATGCCCCTGCTCGCCAGGGCGGCCCAGGAGGACCCGGACGGGGGGGTCTCGTTCATCCGGCGCCTGCTCACGGCCACCGCCCTGTTGGCGCTGGTCGCGACGGTGGTGGCGGTGGCCTGCGCACCCCTCCTCACCGAGCTCAACCTCGGGGACGGTGAGGTCAACACGGACCTGGCCACGGCGTTCGCCTTCCTGCTGCTGCCTCAGATCTTCTTCTACGGCGTCTTCTCGGTCATGCTCGCCGTGCTCAACTACAACGGGATCTTCCGACCCGGTGCGTGGGCCCCGGTGTGGAACAACCTGGTGGCCATCGCGACCCTCGCGCTGTTCGCGGTCGTCGGGAGCGGCATCGACCCGGCGGCCCCGGTCAACCTCCTCAGCGCCCCCATCCTGTTGCTCGGCCTGGGCACGACCCTCGGCGTGGTGGTGCAGGCCGCGGTCCTGGTGCCCGCGCTACGCCGTGCCGGCGTGGTCCTGCGCCCACAGTGGGGGCTGGACCCGCGGATCCGTCAGTTCGGGGGCAACGCCCTCGCCGGATTGTCCTACGTGTTCATCTCGCAGGTCGGTCTGGTCATGACCAACCGCATCGGTTCCGCCGCCGACGAGGCGGCCATCGCCATCTACGGCACGTACTGGCTGCTGCTCCAGGTGCCGTACGGGATCATCGGTGTGACCCTCCTGACGGCCATCAACCCACGACTGGCCGACAACGGCGTCGCCGGGCGGACGGACGCGGTCGTGCGGGACATCTCGCTCGGCACCCGGCTGTCCCTCTTCGGCCTGTTGCCGATCATCGCCTTCATGACCGCCTTCGGCCCGACGATCGCGACCGGCCTGTTCCGCTACGGCAACTTCGACGCCGCGAACGCCGACATCCTCGGCCTCACCCTGGCCTTCGGTGCGTTCACCCTGGTGCCGTACGCGGTGGTCCTGCTCCAGCAGCGGGTGTTCTACGCGCGCGAGGACTACTGGACCCCGACCATCATGATCCTCGCGATCACCATCGTCCGCGTGGTCCTGTCGCTCATCGTCCCGCTGGTCGCGAACGAACGATCCCACGTGGTGATCGGCCTCGCCCTGGCCAACGGGATCGGCTGGGTCGTGGGCGCGGTGGCCGGGTACATCCTGCTGCGCCGCAGGCTCGGCTCCCTGCGAGGGCGGGAGACCGCGAGGTCGGCGGTCTGGACCCTCGGCGCGTCGGCTGCCGGAGCGCTCGTCGCCCTCGCCGTCGACACCCTCCTGCCCCTGGACCTGCTGACCGACTCGGTCGGCAGCATCGGGTACGTCTTCCGGGCCGGGCTCGCCGCGGTCATCACCCTCGTGGTCACCGGGTTGATCCTGTCGCGGTCACGACTCCCGGAGCTGGACGCCGTCACGCCCGTCCTCCGGGGCCTCGTGGGGCGTCTGAGGCGATAGTCGTCCCGGGCCGGGCGAACCGTACACTCGGGGGGTCAGGAGCGGGCGGATCGGCTGGACGGCCGCGTCATCGAGGAGGTCGACGGGTGGGCGATGCCAACGGTGTTCCGGCGCAGGGTTCGCCCTCGGGTCCACCGCGCCTGACCGCCGGGGGACTGGTCTCGGGTGGGCGGTACGAGCTCCTCGAACCCCACGGCGGGGTCGCCGGTCAGGCGTTCTGGCGAGCCCGCGACAAGCGCCTTGGTCGCGAGGTCGCCTTGACCTTCGTCGATCCGCTGCCCGGCGAGCAACCCCCGGGCTCGGCGACGGGCGTCCTCGACCGGACCGTGGCCCTGACCCGCGTCTACTCCGACGGACTCGCCCGTGTGCTCGACGTGATCCGCGGCCGCGCCGGCGGCATCGTGGTGAGCGAATGGGTCCCCGGGCTCAGCCTCGCCGCCGCCGTCGGTGATCCCGACCCCGACTCGGCCGTGGCGGCCATGTGGGG
>NZ_JAALED010000264.1:0-1106 GCF_014145155.1 Dietzia sp. B19
TCAGTCGGGTCGGCTCCGACCCGTCCCGACACCCCCAGCCCCTCGGTGTTGCGGAAGCCCGCTACGGCCGGTAGGTCACCGACCCGCTCTCGGGCGCCGGCGGCGACGGCCCGGGCGATGGGGTGCTCGGAGGCGTCCTCCACCGCACCGGCGTGGCGCAGCACCTGCGTCTCGTCCTCGCCGTCCGCGGCGGTCACCGAGACCAGCGCGGGCGTTCCGGTGGTCACGGTGCCGGTCTTGTCGAGCACGATCGTGTCGACGCGGCGGGTGGACTCCAGGACCTCGGGGCCCTTGATGAGGATGCCCAGCTGCGCACCGCGGCCGGTCCCCACCATGAGGGCCATGGGCGTGGCCAGACCGAGCGCACAGGGGCAGGCGATGATGAGCACCGCGACCGCGGCCGTGAACGCCATGGAGGTGCCGGATCCGGTGAGCAGCCAGAAGGCGAACGTCGCGGCCGCCAAGACCAGGACGGCGGGGACGAAGACCCCGGAGATGCGGTCAGCCAGGCGTTGCGCGGCGGCCTTCCCGGACTGTGCGTCCTCGACCATCCGCGCCATCTGCGCGAGCTGGGTGTCCGATCCCACGCGGGTGGCCCGGACGATCAGCCGCCCGCTGGTGTTGACCGTGCCGCCGACCACGGCGTCGCCGGTGGAGACCTCGGCAGGCACGGATTCACCGGTGACCATGGCGGTGTCGACGGCGGAGGCGCCGTCGACGATCCGGCCGTCGGTGGCGATCTTCTCGCCGGGGCGCACGATGAACTCGTCACCGACCTGCAGGTTCTCCACGGGGATCCGCGTCTCGACGCCGTCGCGCAGCACCGCGACGTCCTTGGCGCCGAGCTCGAGCAGCGATCGGAGCGCCGCCCCGGCCGTGCGCTTGGACCGGGCCTCGATGTAGCGACCCAGCAGCACGAAGGTGGTGACCCCGGCGGCGGCCTCGAGGTAGATGTCCCCCGCGCCGTCGCTGGGCGAGAGCGAGAACTCGAACCCGTGGGTCATGCCCGGCATCCCGGCGTGGCCGAAGAACAGGGCGTACAGCGACCACAACAGGGCGGCGGACGTGCCGATCGACACGAGGGTGTCCATGGTGAACGAGCCGTG
>NZ_JAALED010000265.1:0-13038 GCF_014145155.1 Dietzia sp. B19
CCCGATCCGCTGGACGCGGATCGGGCCGGGAGCACCCTGTGGAGGCGCCGGAGGCTGTGGAGGACCAGCCGCCGGGTACTACTCCGGGAGGCGGAGTTCGGGCTTGTCGAGCTCCTCGATGTTGACGTCCTTGAAGGTCAGGACCCGCACGTACTTCACGAAACGGGCAGGCCGGTACATGTCCCACACCCAGGCGTCCGACATCCGGACGTCGAAGTAGACCTCACCGTCCGCGGACCTCGGGATCAGTTCGACCGCGTTCGCGAGATAGAAGCGCCGCTCCGTCTCGACGACGTAGGTGAACTGACCGACGATGTCGCGGTACTCGCGGTACAGCGAGAGCTCCATCTCGGTCTCGTAGTTCTCCAGATCCTCGGCGCTCATCTAGTGCTGCTCCTCGAATGCGCCTGGGCGGCGCGACGGACGTTGGCGTACGACATCCGGTGGATGTCGCTGGGACCGAGCTGCTCGATCGCCCTGGCGTGACCCGCGGTGCTGTACCCCTTGTGGGCGGCGAACCCGTAGCCCGGGTACCTCGGGTCGAGGTCCACCATAATCCGATCGCGGGTGACCTTTGCGAGGACACTCGCGGCGGCGATGGATGCGACGACCGCGTCGCCCCCGATCACCGCCGTGGACTGGCATCCGAGCCCGTCCACGGCGAACCCGTCGGTGAGGACGAAGCCGGGTGCCGGGTCGAGAGCGGCCACCGCACGACGCATCCCCTCGAGGTTGCACCGGTGCACACCCCGCTCGTCGATCCGATCGGGCTCGATCACCACCACGGACACGGCGGTCGCCCTCCGCAGCACGGCGTCGTGGAGCCGTTCCCGGGTGGGCGGGGACAACTTCTTGGAGTCGTCGAGGTCGGCGAGATCCGGGGGGAGGCGGTCACCCAGAACGCATGCCGCCACCACCAGCGGACCCGCGCACGACCCGCGTCCGGCTTCGTCGACCCCGGCGACCGGCCCGAGGCCGCGCCGTCCCAGGGCCGCCTCGAGTGCCAGCCGTCCGTCACGCCGGGTCACCCTGACCCGGCCCGGTCGGACCGGGCTCACCCCGCGTGGATGTCCGGCGAGGGGACGGACCCGATCCGGTTGAACGGGAGGATGATGGCCTGCACCTTGCCGATGACGTTCCCCCCGGGGACGGTGCCCTGGAACTCGTCGCCCATGTGGTAGCGGGAGTCGGCGGAATTGCCCCGGTTGTCACCCATCACCCAGTAGTTTCCCTCCGGGACGGTGACCGGTCCGAACGCGCAGTTGAGCGGGTTGCGTTCGAGGGCGGGATCCGCGTTGAGGTAGGGCTCGTCCAGGGGCTCGCCGTCCACGAGGAGGCCACCGTCCGGCGAGCACCCGCCCACGGTCTGACCACCCACGGCGACCACGCGCTTGACCATGTCGTTCTGGTCAGGTGGGACGATGCCGATGACCCCTCCGACGTCCTGCAGGGTCCGTATCACCGGGTTGTCAGAACGGATGGACTGGTATCCCTGGTTCCAGGAATCCGGCCCCTCGAACACCACGACGTCCCCGGGCTGCGGATCGCCGAACCGGTACGAGATCTTGTCCACGAAGATCCGGTCACCCGTGCAGCCGGCACATCCGTGCAGCGTGGGCTCCATCGACTCCGACGGGATCTGGTAGACCCGCCCGACGAAGGTCTGGAAGACGAACACCAGCACCAGCGCGATCACCACCAACATGGGGATCTCGATGTACCAGGGCTGCCCCTTCTTCTCGGTGGTCCGCGCGTCGCGTCGACCCCCACCCACGCCTCGAGCCGGGTCCCCGTCTTCTCGGGGGCCCGGCTCGGAGGGGTTCTGTCCGGGTGATTCGGTGCTGCTCACCCGGACGAGCGTAGTCGATCGGCCACCGCACACGGCGGCCGAGTCCGACCCGCTCTATGCGCTCAGCGCTTCTCCTTGATCTTCGCGGCCTTGCCGCGGAGGTTGCGGAGGTAGTACAGCTTGGCGCGACGGACGTCTCCGCGGGTCAGGACGTCGATGTGGTCGATGGTGGGCGAGTGGACCGGGAAGGTGCGCTCGACGCCGACGCCGAAGGAGACCTTGCGGACGGTGAAGGTCTCCCGGACGCCACCGCCCTGGCGGCGGATCACGACGCCCTTGAAGACCTGGACGCGCTCCTTGGAGCCCTCGATGACCTTGACGTGCACGTCGAGCGTGTCGCCGGGGCGGAACGCCGGGATGTCGTCGCGGAGTGACTTGTTGTCGATGAAGTCGAGAGTGTTCATTGTGTTCCTCGGATGTCAGGAATTGAGGACAGAGGACCCTGGCGCCCGCCTCCCGGCGGGACGACCGGTTCGTGCCCGGATCAGCGCGACCGTCCGCGGACGCACGGATGCGCCCGGATGATCAACCTCGCTAGTGTGCCATTGTCGGCCCGCCCGCCCCAAATCAGCCCGCGCGGGGCGTCCAGCCGACGGAGGCGAGCGTCTCCAGGTCCGCCGGACGGAGATCCGCGCCGTCGAGCAGCTCAGGTCGGCGCTGCGCGGTGCGTCGTAGTGACTCGTCTCGCCGCCACCGCGCGATCTTCGCGTGGTCGCCGCTCCTGAGCACCGCGGGAACCGGCCGTCCCCGCCACTCCTCGGGTCGGGTGTAGCTCGGCCCCTCGAGTAGCCCGTCGGAGAAGGAGTCCTCCTCATGGCTGCGCTGGTTGCCCAGGACTCCCGGCAGGAGCCTGACGACGGCCTCCGCCATCACCAGGACCGCCACCTCTCCCCCGATGAGCACGTAGTCGCCGATGCTCACCTCTTCCACGTCCATCCGTGTGGAGGCCTCGTCGATCACCCGCTGGTCGATCCCCTCGTATCTGCCGCATGCGAAGAGCAGGTGACCGCGACGGGCGTACCGGTGGGCGTCGTCCTGGGTGAAGGGCCGGCCGGCGGGAGTGGGCACGATGAGGAGAGACCGTTCTGCGGAGTCGTCCGCGGGCGGGGGTACCAGCTCGTCGAGAGCCTCACCCCAGACCGTCGGCCTCATGACCATGCCGGGGCCCCCACCGAACGGGGTGTCGTCGACGGACCGGTGCACGTCGTGGGCCCACGCACGGAGGTCGTGGACCTCGAGATCCAGGATTCCGCGATCGATGGCCCGCCCGGGCAGCGCCAGACGGAGCGGGGCGAGATAGTCCGGGAACGCGGTGACGACGTCGAGCCGGAGTCGCGGAGCGGGAACCGTGTCGTCGGTCCCCGTCACGAGGTCCCCAGATCGAGTAGTCCCTCCGGTGGGTCGATGACGCACGTACCGGAACCCAGGTCCACCTCGGGCACGATCCGGGTGACGAACGGCACGAACGCGTCCGCACCGTTCGCGAGGCGCACCGCGAGCAGTTCCCCACCCGGCGTGTGGACGACCTCGGTGACCTCACCGAGTTCTGCCCCACCGGTGTCGAGGGCCCGCAGGCCCACCAGTTGGTGGTCATGGAACTCGTCCGGATCCCCGGTCTCCGGCAACGCCTCGGAGTCCACGAGCAGGAGCATCCCGCGCAACTCGTCGGCGGAGTTGCGGTCCGAGACGCCGGCCAGGCGCACGAGAAGCCGCCCGGAATGATCCCGGGCGGCTTCTACGGTGACCTCTCGGTCCGTGACGTTGTTCCCTTTGCCGGTGCGGCCCAGCAGGCGCTCGCCCACCGCGAAACGGTCACGGGGCGAGTCGGTCCGCACATCCACCACCAGCTCACCGCGGACTCCGTGGGATTTGACGACGCGGCCCACGACGAGTTCCATGGTGTCCTTCCGGTGCGGGTGGGTTCCGAGTGGGACTAGCGGTCGGTGTCGACCACGTCGACCCGCACGTCCGGCCCGCCGACGGCGGAGACGATCGTCCGGATCGCGGAGGCGGTACGGCCGCCGCGGCCGATGACGCGTCCGAGGTCCTCGGGCGACACGGTCACGCGGATCACCGTGCCGCGCCGACCGCCGCTCGACCTGACGGACACCGCGTCGGGATCCGACACGATGCCGCGGACGAGATGGTCGACGGCGTCGACGACCATGTCACTCATCGGACTCAGGCCTCGGCGTTCTCGGCGTCGGGCGACCCGGCCTCGGCGGACTCGGCCTCGGAGGCCTCGGCGGCGGCCTTCTTCGCGTCGTCCTCGGCCTTCTTCGCCTCTTCGGCCTTCTTGGCCTTCTCGGCCTTGCGCTTGGTGGTGATGGCCTCGGCGGACGGCTCGCCCTGGGCCTCCTCGAGCGCCTTGTTGAACAGCTCCAGCTTGCTGGGCTTGGGCTCGGCGACCCGGAGGGTGCCCTCGGTGCCCTCGAGGCCCTTGAACTTCTGCCAGTCGCCGGTGATCTTGAGGAGCGCCTCGACGGCCTCGGAGGGCAGGGCGCCCACGCCGAGCCAGTACTGCGCACGCTCGGAGTCGATCTGGATGAAGCTCGGCTCCTCCTTGGGGCGGTAGAGTCCGATCGTCTCGATGGCGCGTCCGTCGCGGCGGGTGCGGGCGTCGGCCACGACCACCCGGTACTGCGGGTTACGGATCTTGCCGAGGCGGGTGAGCTTGATCTTGACGGCCATGTGGCGTCTCGCTTTCTCTTGCGGGTCACGTGGCGATTCAGCGACTCCCGCACCTGTTGCGGGGCCCGGTTTCGCCTTCCGGGTGACCGCCGTTCGGCGCGGGCACCCGTTCGCGACCAGCACGACGGGACCCACCGGTGACGGCGTCCAGCGCACCAGTCTAAACGCCCCGCCACCGCTGGTACCAATCGGTGCCCGCGCGGCCGACCGGGTCAGCGCTTGGGGAACTTCAGGTCGTTCAGATCGATGCCCTCGAGTCCCGGGGGGAGCTTGTCGAGTCCGGGCGGCATCTGGGACAGATCCGGCATCCCACCGGGGGGCATCCCCGGCATCCCCGGAGGCATCCCCGGCATCCCACCGGGCATCATTCCCCTGTTCTTGGGCTGGGTCGGCCCGCGGCCCTTGCCCTTGCCCTTCTTGCCCTTGCGCTGGTTCTTCCGGCCGGCTCCGGGCATGCCCATCTGACCCGCCATGCGGCTCATCATCTTGCGGGCCTCGAAGAACCGGTCCACCAGCTGGTTGACGTCGGTGACCGTGACACCGGAACCCTTGGCGATGCGCTGGCGGCGGGATCCGTTGATGATCTTCGGATCGGCACGCTCCTCCGGCGTCATCCCCCGGATGATCGCCTGGATACGGTCCAGGTACTTCTCGTCGATGTCGCCGACGGCCGCCTTCATCTCCTTGCCCCCGGGCAACATTCCCAGCAGGTTTCCGATGGGGCCCATCTTGCGGATCATCAGCATCTGGTCGAGGAAGTCCTCGAGCGTGAGCTCCCCCGAGCCGATCTTGGCCGCGGTCTTCTCCGCGTCCTTGGCGTCGAAGACGGTCTCGGCCTGCTCGATGAGCGAGAGCACGTCGCCCATGCCGAGGATCCGGCTCGACATGCGGTCGGGGTGGAAGACGTCGAAGTCCTCGAGCTTCTCGCCGTCGGAGGCGAACATGATCGGGGTGCCGGTGAGCTCACGGACGCTCAGCGCGGCGCCGCCACGGGCGTCGCCGTCGAGCTTGGTCAGGACGACGCCGGTGAAGCCGACCCCCTCGCGGAAGGCCTCCGCGGTCATCACCGCGTCCTGGCCGATCATCGCGTCGAGGACGAAGAAGGTCTCGTCCGGCTGGACCGCGTCACGGATGCCCCTGGCCTGGGCCATGAGCTCCTCGTCGATACCCAACCGGCCGGCGGTGTCGACGATCACGACGTCGTGCATCTTGGCACGGGCGTGCGCGAGGCCCCGCTGGGCCACGGCCACCGGCTCCTGCACGCCGACGACCTCGCCGTCTCCCCCGACGGACGTGCCGGGATGGGGTGCGAAGACCTGCACGCCCGCGCGCTCGCCGACGATCCGGAGCTGGTCGACCGCACCCGGCCGCTGCAGGTCGCACGCGACGAGGAGCGGGGTGTGACCCTGGCCCTTGAGCCAGTACGCGAGCTTTCCCGCCAGAGTGGTCTTACCCGCACCCTGCAGACCGGCGAGCATGATCACCGTCGGGGGTTGCTTGGCGAACTCGATGCGCCGCGCCTGGCCACCCAGGATCGCGGTGAGTTCGGCGTCGACGATCTTGACGACCTGCTGCGCGGGGTTGAGGGCCTCGGACACCTCGGATCCCTTGGCCCGTTCCTTGACGCGCGAGATGAACGTGCGCACGACGGGAAGGGCGACGTCCGCCTCGAGCAGCGCCAGGCGGATCTCGCGCGCCGTCGCGTCGATGTCGGCGTCGCTGAGCCGCCCCTTCCCGCGCAGGTCCTTGAGCGCACCTGCCAGGCGATCGGACAAGGAATCGAACACGGCTACAGCTCCCTGGGTCGCGGGCCGGGGGCGTGGTGGCCCCGGCGTCGTCGACGACGACTGCTCACAGGGTATCGGCACGCCCCACGCCGGGCGTGGCGGGATCGCGCCGGGGAAGCAGCGACTCCACCTCCGTGGCCGTGCTGAGCACCGCTCCGGGGCCGGACAGGGCGAAGACGTCCTCGACCGCGGCGCCGCGGGTCCGCACCACGACCCAGTCGATCCTCGCCCCCTTGCCCAGGATCGACGCGATGACCTTGGCGAACAACCCCGGTCTGTCCTCGGCCCGCACCTCGAGCAGGATGCCGTCGGCATCCGTCCGTCGATTGACCAGGACCGAGGACCTGGCCTGGGGCGGTCCGATCAGGCGGGAGGCGTTGCGTGCGAGCGCGGCCCTCAGCGAGGCCGACACCCCGGAGTCTACCGCCCGGCGCAGGTCCTGGCGGAGGACCTTCGGGTCGACGGGGTCGCCGAAACGGGTGGACACCGTCATCCTCGCGCGTACCCCACCGGGTGGGCGCAGGTCGATCTCCGCGTCGACGATCTCCAGCCGGTGCGCGGCGAGGACCTCCGCGGTCACCGCGAGCGATTTGCCCGAGCCGGGGACCACGAGGGTGATCTCGTGGTTGGTCCCCGTCCCGGCGGGGCGCAGGTCCACCACTACGTCGGGGGGGCCGTGCGGCCGGGTGGCGTCGACGGTCGGCGCCTCGACCGCGCCGGGGTGCGACCCCATCCGGTCCCGGCACGCGTCGACCAGCATCTCGTGCGCCCTGGCCCGGCCCGGGGTCCAGACCGTCGGCCCGGTGGCCAGCGAATCGGCCTCGGTGAGCGTGGCGAGCACGTCGAAGGCGGTCGCGTCCCGATCGAGCGTGGCCAGCACCGAGTCGGCCGTCGCCGGGTCCGAGGGATCACGTCTGGTCGCGGTCGCGGCCAGCAGCAGATGGTGCCGGACGATCCGGACCAGGGTGTCGACGTCGCCGGGACCGAGCCCCATGCGTCGCACTATCGGGCCGACCATCTCGGCGCCCGTCTCGCTGTGATCGCCCTCGCGACTCTTGCCCAGGTCGTGCAGCAGCGCCGACAACAGGAGCAGATCCGCCCGCGCGACCGAGGTGGTCAGCCGGGAGGCCTCCACGGCGGTCTGGACCAGGTGACGATCGACGGTGTAGACGTGAGCCCGGTCCCTCGCGGGCAGATCCCTCACCTCCGACCACTCGGGGAGCATCCGCTCCCACAGCCCGCTCCGGTCCAGCGCCTCGACGACCGGCACCTGGCCCTCGCCGGAGCCCAGCAGGACGAGGAGGTCCGACAGCGCCTCGGCGGGCCACCGCCCCTCGGGGACCGGCGAACGCTCCACCAGTACCCCGAGGGTCGAACCGGCCACGGGCAACCCGAACCGGGCCGCCGCCGCCGCCACCCGGAGTGGGAGCCACGGGTCCTCGGTGACACGCGCGTTCCTCGCGAGTGCCACCTCTCCGGCGTGCTCCACCACGCCGTCGTCCAGTGGTCTGCGGACCGGCGATCTGCGGAGCAGCCCGGTCAGACCGCGGGAGGACAGCGACGCGCACGAGCCACGGATGGCCTGATCCGCGGTGAACGCGATGGTCCGGGAGGCGTCGCTGAGCGCACGGGCGAGGTCGAAGCGATCCCCCAGCCCGAGCGCCTGTCCGACCTCGTCCCCGTACTCGGCGTGCAGCACCTCCCGGGGCCGCCCGCTCACCCGGTGGAGCTCGGTCCGCGCGTCGAGCACGAGACGGTGCGCGGTCGTCAGCCCTCCGGGGACGACCGGTCGTCCGTCGCTGAGGTGTGCCACGGCGAGCGCGGTGACCAACTGCGAATCCCGCAGACCGCCCACGCCGTTCTTCAGATCGGGTTCGCTCCGGTGCGCGATCACCCCGGACCGCTGACGCCGGGCCACCGCGGCGGCCACGAGATCGTCGAACCGGGAGGCGATCTGGTCACGCCACTGTCGCCGGGCGCCGTCGACCACGAGCGCGCCCAGGTCCGCGTCCCCGGCGATCACGCGGGCGTCCAACAGACTCAATCCCACCGAGACGTCCGCAGCCGCCACCGCGAGACACTGGTCCACGGTCCGCACACTGTGGTCCAGGCCCACGCCCGAGTCCCACAGGGGATACCACATGGCGTCGGCGAGCTCACCGACGTCGCGGTCGGGTCGTCTCTCGTGCACCAGCACCAGGTCGAGATCGGAGTACGGGAGCACCTCACGCCGGCCGAGCCCGCCGAAGGCCACGAGGGCGAACCCGGACCCCGGGCCGATCCCCGCCTCCTCCGCGAGCCGTCCGAGTTCCATCTCGTACAGCTCGCACAGTGCGTCCCGCAGGTGCGGCGCGGGGAGGTCGGCCGACGTGGCGGAGAGGATCTGCTCGCGTCCGTCCCGCAGCGCCATGGCCCGCTCACCGTCCCCCGTGAGGCTCACGTCGTCCCTCTTTCCCTCATGAGTGTGTCTCCAGACTGTCGGTGCCGTGTCACCTCGCAGCGGCCACGGTGTTTCGCTTCTGTGAACGCCCGTGCACGTGCACCGAGAGCGACGGTGAGGCACGGGGAATGACGGAGAAGCGCGGTCGGCCCCGGGTCCGGGGTCGACCGCGCCTCGTGGTGTCGTCGATCAGATCGCGGCGTCGCCCGCCTCGCCCGTGCGGACCCGGACGATGCTCTCGACGTGGGTCACCCAGACCTTCCCGTCGCCGATCTTCCCGGTTCGCGCGGCATCCACGATCAGTTGGACGACGGTGTCGGCGGTCTCGTCGTCGACGACCACCTCGACCCGGATCTTGGGGACGAAGTCCACGGCGTACTCAGCACCGCGATAGACCTCGGTGTGACCCTTCTGGCGGCCGTAACCCTGGACCTCACTGATGGTGAGACCGTGGATTCCCGCCTGTTCGAGTGCTGCCTTGACGTCGTCGAGCGTGAACGGCTTGACGATCGCGGTGACGAGCTTCATGTCAGGGGTTCCTTTCGCAGATGTCGGCTCAACGGATGAGCGCGTTGGTGGAGGCCTCGTACGCGGACTCCGCGTGCTCGGCGCCGTCGATACCGGACTGCTCGTCCGTCTCGCTGATGCGCCATCCCAGCGGGCGGCAGATCACGTAGGCGATCGCGGTCATGATGGCGGTGAAGACGAGCGCCGCCACGGCGATCACGATCTGGACCACAAGCAGCTTCCACCCGTCCGCCGAGTAGAACACGCCGGCATCGGTGTCGAAGGTGCCGGTGGCCAGGAGGCCGATGGCGATGGTGCCCCAGAGACCCGCCACGAGGTGGACGCCCACGACGTCGAGCGAGTCGTCGTAGCCGAAACGGTGCTTGAGTCCCACGGCGAGGGCACACAGGGCGCCGGACACGGCACCGAGGGCGATCGCGCCGAGGGGGTGGACCGACCCGGCGGCCGGGGTGATGGCGACCAGACCGGCGACGACACCCGAGGCGGCACCGAGGCTGGTCGGATGACCGTCCCTGATCCGCTCGGTGAGGAGCCAGCCGAGCATCGCGGCGGCCGTGGCGACGGTGGTGTTGATCCAGGCCAGGCCGGCGGCCCCGTTGGCACCGAACGCCGAACCGGCGTTGAAACCGAACCAGCCGAACCACAGCAGACCGGCACCGAGCATGACGAGCGGGAGGCTGTGGGGCCGGAACGCGGTACGCCCGAAGTCGTAGCGCTTGCCGATCAGCAGGACGAGGACCAGCGCCGCCATACCGGCGTTGATGTGGACCACCGTGCCACCGGCGAAGTCGACCGGGGCGACGGCTGCGACGAGGCCGCCCTCACCATCGTCGACGGTGCCGAAGATCATCGCCGCGAGGCTGTTCTCCGAATGTGAGAGGAGCCCGCCGCCCCAGACCATGTGGGCCATGGGGAAGTAGGCGAGCGTGACCCACACGGCGGCGAAAGTCAGCCAGGTACCGAACTTCACGCGCTCGGCGATGGCTCCCGAGATGAGGGCGACCGTGATGATCGCGAAGGTGACCTGGAAGCCCACGTCGACGACCTGCGGGTAGGCGCCCGACGCTGAGGTCACCCAGTTGTCCGCGTCGCCGATCACCCCGGCGAGACCGAACATCTCGAAGGGGTTGGCGAACAGCCCGAGGACGTCCTGCTCGCCGTAGGACATCGACCAGCCCCACAGCACGTAGACGATCCCGACGACCCCCATCGCGCTGAACGACATCATCATCATGTTGAGCACTGACTTCTGGCGGGACATCCCGCCGTAGAACATCGCCAGTGCGGGCGTCATGAGCAGGACCAGGGATGCCGCCATGAGCATCCAGGCCGTGTCTCCCGCATCGATCTCCGTTGTCGCCTCCTGGGCGAGCAACAAGACACTGTCACCTCTCACGGTGAGGTCCTCCTCGTCTCCATGGTGAGCGTTTGTCACTCACTCTCGGTTCAGAAGAATTCCTTTCCGCTGTTTCGGTCGATGCGCGGGCGTGTTTCCGGTCTGTAACGTGGCCGGCCCTGTGGTTCCGATCGTGTGTCCTGGGTACCCGCGCGTCCTAGGTCCCGAGCAGGGCGTCGACGAAGGCGTCCGCCGTGAAGGGCGCCAGATCGTCGGCTCCCTCGCCCAGTCCGACGAGCTTGACCGGGACCCCGAGTTCGTGTTGGACCTGGAAGACGATGCCGCCCTTGGCGGTGCCGTCGAGCTTGGTCAGCACCACTCCGGTGATGTCGACGACCTCCTTGAACACGCGCGCCTGCATGAGGCCGTTCTGCCCCGTCGTCGCGTCGATCACCAGCAGCACCTCGTCGACCGGGGTCTTCTTCTCCACGACCCGCTTGACCTTTCCGAGCTCGTCCATGAGCCCGGTCTTGGTGTGGAGGCGGCCGGCGGTGTCCACCAGGACCGCGTCCACCCCGGTCTCGACACCCCGGGCGACCGCGTCGAACGCCACCGACGCGGGGTCCGCGCCCTCCTTGCCCCGCACGACCTCCGCTCCGACCCGTTCGGCCCAGGTCTGGAGCTGGTCGGCGGCCGCTGCGCGGAAGGTGTCGGCGGCACCGAGCAGGATGTGGCGTCCGTCCGCCACCAGGACGCGGGCGAGTTTGCCGGTGGTGGTGGTCTTGCCGGTGCCGTTGACCCCGACGACGAGGATCACGGCGGGGGTGCCGTTGTTCGGCAGCGCACGAAGCGAGCGGTCGTACTCGGGGTGGAGGTTGTCCACGAGGGCCTGCCGCAACAGGCCCCGGACCTCGGCCTCCGTGCGGATCTGCCTGGTCGCGATGTCCTCACGCAGGCGGTCGACGACGCGCTGGGTGACCGTGGTGCCCAGGTCCGCCATGATCAGCGTGTCCTCGATCTCCTCCCAGGCGTCCTCGTCGAGATCACCTGCGCCCAGGAGCCCGAGCAGCCCCTGACCCACGGCGCCCTGGGAGCGCGCCAGCCGACCGCGGAGGCGGTCCAGGCGCCCCTCGGACGGGTCGATCCGCTCGACGGGGGCGACCGGGGAGGGGGCCCCGGTGATCAGCTCGGTCGTGGGGACCGGGACCTCCTCGTCCGGGACCTCCGGCGGTACCACCACCGGTTCGACGGGCGCGGGTTCCACGACGACCGTGTCGTCGCTCGGACCGGGTTCGGTGTCCGGCTCGGGCACGACCGGCGTCTCGACCGACCGGGGGGTCTCGACCGTGTCGGCCGGGCGGGGTGTGTCGACGGGGCGGGGTGTCTCGACGGGGCGGGGTGTCTCGACCGACCGGGACGTCTCGCGCGGCAGGGGTTCCCTCGGGGGTGCCGCGGTGGCGGTCCCGCCCGCCTCGGTGAACGAGAAACCCGTCCCCGCCTGGTAGTTGCCGGAGCGTTCCTCACGGGTGAGTTCCCTGCGCTCCTCCGGCCTGCTCAGCGAGATCTGTCGCTTCTTGCGCAGCTGCAGGCCCACGACCAGCGCGAGCACGGCGAGCAACAGGACGGCGACGACGGCGATGATGATCCAGGTGGTGTTCACGGTGCCCAGTATGGACGACGACCCCCGTCCTCATCCCGGCCCCGGGCGGCGTGGGCGGACCTAGACTGGCGCGCGTTCCCGTAAGGAGGTGTCCGCGCGTGACCGAGGTCGCTGCCCCGCACGTCCCGGTCAGGGCCCGGAGGCCACACCTCCGGCGCGCCCCTGCGTTTCCCACCTGGGCCGCCAAGACGGTCATGGCCGTGACGGGCCTGGTCTTCACCTCGTTCGTCGTGGTGCACATGATCGGCAACCTCAAGGTGTTCGGCGGCGCGGCCGGTTTCGACGGTTACGCCGAGTGGCTGCGGACGCTGCTGCACCCCCTGGTGCCGCACGAGGGGGTGCTGTGGGCCCTGCGGGTGGTGCTGGTGCTGAGCCTGGTGGCACACGTCGGGTGCTCGGTGGTGCTCGCGCGACGGTCCCGGGCGTCAGCGGGTCCTCGTCGTCGTCGCACCGGACTGACCGCCGCGTCCTTCGGCGCGCGATCCATGATGCTGACCGGCATCGTGATGCTGCTGTTCGTGGTCTTCCACGTCCTGGACATGACCACCGGCACACCGCCGGCCGCCAGCGACTCGTTCGTCCCCGGTTCGGCGTACGCGAACCTCGTGGCCAGCCTCGCCAGGCCCTGGGTGGCCGCGTTCTACGGGTTCACCATGGTCCTGCTGGCGGTGCACGTCGCGCACGGCGTCCGCACGGCGGCGGGCGATCTCGGGGTGACGGGCATCCGGAGCCGCGCCGCGGCGACGG
>NZ_JAALED010000266.1:0-2432 GCF_014145155.1 Dietzia sp. B19
GGCCTCGGCCCACCCCGCGCCGCTGCCGCCGGTGTCCTCGGGGGCCGTGAGGCGGCCGAGCCCCACCTCGGACAGGGACTGCCACACGGCCGCTGCATCGGGCCGGGCGGTGGGGCCGGAGAACTGCGCCAGCACGTCGGCCATCATTGACTCGAGGTCCTGGTCGATCTCGAGTCCGACGCTCTCCACGCCGTCGCCGGCCGCCGCTGTCCCCGTACTCATCGCATCCCCAGTCCCCGCGCGATCACGCCGCGCAGAATCTCGTTGGTCCCGCCCCGCAGGGTGAAGCCGGGCCGCTGGTGCAGTCCGGCACGCAGGAGGTCGGTGAGTTCGGACGCGGCCGCTCCCCCGTCACCGTCACCGGGTGTGAACTCGTCACCGAGTCGGGCGGAGACCACATCGACGATGTCGCCCTCGGTGGTCGTGCCGAGGAGCTTCACCAGGGCTGCGGCGTTGTCCGCCGGCTCGCCGCGCTGGAGGGCTCCGGCGATGTTCTGGCTCAGGGCGTGCAGGCCCGCCATCCGCGCGACCGAGCGGCCGAGATCCGTGCGGGCGGGCAACCGCCCCTCGGACACGGCCCCGATCTCGGCGGCGAGCAGGCGGAAGGAGGACAGGAATCGTTCGGGTCCGCTGCGCTCGAAGGCCAACTCGGAGTTGACCTGGTCCCAGCCGTCGCCGAGGGTGCCGAACACGCGGGAATCGGGGACGAACACCTCGTCGAGTACCACCTCGTTGAAGTGGTGGTCGCCCGAGAGGGACACGATCGGGCGGATGGTGACACCCTCGCTGCGCAGGTCGACGATGAACTGGCTCAGTCCCGCATGGCGGTCGGTGGTGTCCAGGGGTTCGGTGCGGGCCAGTGCGATGAACGCCTCCGCGTGCTGCGCTCCGGAGGTCCACACCTTCGTGCCGGTGATCGCCCAGCCGCCGTCGACGCGGACGCCCTTCGTCCGCACGCTGGCCAGGTCCGACCCGGAGTCCGGCTCGCTCATGCCGATGCCGAAACAACACTCCCCCGCTGCGATCCGGGGCAGGAACTCGCGCTTCTGCTCCTCGGTTCCGTACCGCAGGAGCGAGGGGGCGATCTGCCGGTCGGCGACCCACTGCGCGGCGACCGGCGCCCCGACGGCGAGGAGTTCCTCGGTGACGACGAAGCGCTCGAGGTGCGTGCGTCCCCGTCCGCCGTACTCGGTGGGGATGGCCATCCCGACCCAGCCGCGCTCGGCGAGGCGACGGGTGAAGTCCTCGTCCCATCGCGTGAGCCAGGTGTCGATCCACGGCGTGAGCCGACCGGCGGCGATCTCTTCGGAGAGGAAGTCACGGACCTCCACTCGCAGGGCGTCCATGTCCGCCGACGCCAGGGTGGGCGGTGGAGCGAGTGCGGACCGCATCGGGCCTCCTCGAAAGGGGTTGGTGTGATGTGTGCCTGTTCGGGGCCCGGATGGTGACCCGGACCACGTGCTCGAGAATCGCACGAATGGCAATTTTACGCAATAGCGGATCGAACTACGCTCTCTCGTATGCCCAGCGTGCGTCCCGCAGGGGCGGATAGTCTTACCCCATGACGCAACCGGATGCGGGAGACAGCGGGCGCACCGAGCAGCCCAGCATGGACAAGGTCCCCGAGCGTCCTCGCCACCGCATGGTCGACCGGGTCGCAGCGATCATGGAACTGGTCGCCAGGTCGGGAACCGGGCTGACCCTCACCGCGGTCGCCAAGGCCCTCGACGCCCCGATCAGCTCCACGCAGGGCCTGCTCAACGGCCTGGTCGCCGTCGGCTACCTCGACGAGCGCAATCGCGTCTACACGCTGGGGACCGCGCCGTATCTCCTCAACGTGATCGCCGGTCGGCCGCCCGTCACCTCCGTGTCGCGGGAGCAGCTCACCGCACTCCACGCTGAAACCGGTCTGACCACCGCCCTGTCGACCGACGTCGGTGACGACCTCTTCTATGTGGACCACGTCGCCGCCGATGCGCACTACGCCTACATCGCGGAGAACCGGTTGCGACGCTCGCTGCTGCGGACCTCCTCGGGCTGGCTACTCCTGGCCGACCGGGAGAAGCGTGACGTGTGGGCCTACCTGAACGCCCGGCCGGCTGCGGAGTCGGAGTTCGTCGACAGGTTCCTGGCCTCGCTCGAAGAGCTCCGCGAGACCGGTGTGTGTACGGCCCCCGGCGTGGCCGTGGACGGTGGCGACGGTGTCTCGGTCGCACTGCGCGAGGGGGGACGGACGATCGCGACCGTCGGCGTCATCGCCGCGCGGGACCTCATCGTCCAGCGCAGCGAGGAGCTGGCCCAGACCTGCCTCCGGCACGCCACCGCCTGGGGTCTGCGCTGAACCGGGGCCCGCGCTGACGCGAGGCCCCGGCCGACCATGGACTCGGCGACGGATCCGCGCCCCGTGAAGTCCCGGGGGGCGGATCAGCGCC
>NZ_JAALED010000267.1:0-6825 GCF_014145155.1 Dietzia sp. B19
CGGCCCGGCCCGACCTGGTGTTGTGGCCGGAGAACGCCTCCGACATCTCGCCCCTGGCCGACAGACTGGCCGGCGACCAGATCACCGCCCTGTCCCGACGCCTGGACGCCCCCATCCTCGTGGGCACCGTCCTGCGTGTGGGTGACGGCCCCGAGGCCACCAACTCGTACCTGGTCTGGGACGGCCGATCGTCCGATTCCGCCGCCGGGCCGGTGGTCGACCGTCACGACAAGAAGTACATCCAGCCGTTCGGGGAGTGGTTGCCCCTCCGCGCGCCGCTCGAAGCGCTGTTCCCGATCGCCCGGACCGCGGGGCACTTCGTCCCGGGCGACGGCACCGGGCTCATCACCGCGGCCGGGATCGACCTCGGTGTGGCCATCTGCTTCGAGATCGCCTTCGACGCCGCGGCCCGTGAACCGATCGCGCGCGGCGCGCAGATCCTCACCGTGCCCACCAACAACGCGACGTTCGGCAGATCCCCGATGACCTACCAGCAACTCGCGATGTCGCGGGTCCGGGCCGTGGAGCACCACGTCCCCGTCCTCATCGCCGCCACGAGCGGGGTCAGCGCGGTGATCGGCCCCGACGGTGAGGTGCTCCAGGAGACCGGGATCTTCGAGCCCGCGACGCTGGCGGCGCGGGTCGAGTTGGGGACCGCCGGTACGATGGCAACCCGACTGGGCGGCATACCGCAGATGGTGAGCTGTCTCATCGGGCTCGTCGGCCTGGGATGGGCGTTGATCCGCACCCGGCAGCGACCCGCGACCGAGCACGAGGAGACGTAAGTGACCGATCCGATGGCGCCTGAGCCCGCCGCTGCGTCCGCGCGGACCCTGGTGATCATCCCCACGTACGACGAGCGGGACAACCTGCCCGGCGTCGTCGAGCGCTTGCTCGCGTCAGCTCCCGACGTGGCCGTCCTCATCGCGGACGACAACAGCCCCGACGGCACGGGGGAGGTCGCCGACCAGCTCGCCGCCGGGGACACGCGGGGGCGGATCACCGTGCTGCACCGCCCGGGCAAGCAGGGGCTCGGGGCGGCCTACATCGCCGGATTTCGCTGGGGACTGGAGCGCGGCTACACCGTGCTGGTGGAGATGGACGCGGACGGCAGCCACCCGCCCGAGCGCCTGCCCGCGATGCTCGCGGCGGTCGACGACGGCGCGGACCTGGTGATCGGGTCGCGCTACGTGCCCGGCGGCAGCGTGGAGAACTGGCCGTGGCAGCGCCACGTGATCTCCCGCGGCGGCAACGTCTACTCCCGGATCATGCTGGGGGTGGGCATCAAGGACATCACCGCCGGCTTCCGGGCCTATCGCAGTGAGTCACTGACACGCCTCGACCTGGACGCGATCGAGTCGAAGGGCTACTGCTTCCAGATCGACATGACCTGGCGGCTGCTGAACTCCGGGGGCACCGTCGTCGAGGTCCCGATCACCTTCACCGAGCGCACCGTCGGGCAGTCCAAGATGAGCGAGTCGATCTTCCGGGAGGCCGCCGTGAACGTGGCCCGCTGGGGCTGGGAGAAGCGGCGCCGTCAACTGACGTCACTCGTCCGGCGCTGAGCCGGCGCCCTCCGGAGCCGATCTGGCACCCCTGAACGCAGGACGCCCCGGCCCCGTGAGGGGGCCGGGGCGTCCTTGCCGGGTCGTGATGCCCGGCGTCAGGATGCTCAGCGGGCGCCGGCGCGCCGACGCTTCTTGAGGATGTCCATCCGCTCCTTGAGCAGGTCCTCGAGGTCGTCGAGCGAGCGACGCTCGAGGAGCATGTCCCAGTGGGTACGCGGCGGCTTGCCCTTCTTGACCTCGACCGCCGGACCGTCGATGAGCTGGCCCTCCTGGCCGTTCTTGCACATCCAGGTCCCGGGGATCTCGGCGTCATCGGCGAACGGGACCTCGTACACCTCGCCGTTCTCCGTCTGGTACTTGGCCATCCGCCGGGGCGCGAGATCGGTGTCCCGGTCGGTCTCGTAGCTCACCGCACCGAGGCGGCTGCCTCTGAGGACTCGATCTGCCATGCGAACTCCTTCTACCGTGTTCGTCCGTCTGTCCAGCTGCCTGCGACACGACGCTGCCGTGTTCCTGGTGATGTAACGCCAGGTGACCCCCCAAATGTTCCCACGGGATACGGCAGCAGGCCAGCCGGGCACCGTCTCGGTACCCTGACCTCCGTGGACACCGACGCCCCCGCCGCTCAACCCCCGCCTCGGCGGGGCGAGGCCTCGTGCGCGTGGTGCGGGCGTCCGGTGGACGAGGGCGACACGGGCCGACGACGACGGTACTGCCGCCGGTCGTGCCGTCAGCGCGCCTACGAGCAACGGCAGTCTCTGCGGGTCCGCGAACTGCCGGAGGGGACGGTGGTGCTCTCGGAAGCCGAGTCGACGGACCTCATGGACCGGATGTTCCAGCTCAGGTGCGCGTGCGAGGACCTGCGCAGCGCGATCCTCGAGGGAGAGGACGCCACCGAGTTGGCCCGGATGTCCGGTGACCTGGTGGACGCTGCCCGGCGCGCCGAACGACTGAGGTGAACCGCGACTGAGGTATCCCTCCCCGGCGGGGTGTCCGGCACCTACGGTTGTCCGCAGACACCCCAGCGAGGAGACGCCCCGTGAGTGAGCACATCGCCGATTCCCATGACGTCATCCGCGTCCGGGGGGCGCGGGAGAACAACCTGAAGTCGATCAACGTCGACCTGCCCAAACGACGGCTCACCGTCTTCACCGGGGTGTCCGGTTCCGGCAAGAGCTCACTGGTCTTCGCCACGATCGCCGCCGAGTCCCAGCGGATGATCAACGAGACCTACAGCGCGTTCCTCCAGGGCTTCATGCCCACCCTCGCGCGCCCCGACGTGGACCTCCTCGACGGCCTCACCACCGCCATCGTGGTGGATCAGGAGCGCATGGGGTCCGACCCACGTTCGACGGTCGGCACGGCCACCGACACCGGAGCCCTGCTGCGCATCCTGTTCAGCAGACTGGCGGAGCCGCACATCGGCGGACCCAAGGCGTATTCGTTCAACGTCGCGTCCGCCAGCGGGGCGGGCGTCCTGACGAAGGCTGACGGCACCCGGCAGAAGGCGGAGTTCTCCATCACCGGCGGGATGTGCGCCAGGTGCGAGGGGCGTGGGTCGGTGTCCGACTTCGACGTCGACGCTCTGGTCGACCGGTCCAGGTCCCTCGCCGAGGGGGCCATCACGGTACCCGGGTACTCGATGGACGGGTGGTACGGACGCATCTACGCGGGGTCCGGCTTCTTCGACATGGACAAGCCAGTCCGCGATTTCACCGAACAGGAGATGCACGACCTGCTCCGGAGGGAACCGGTCAAGATCAAGGCCGACGGGATCAACGTGACCTTCGAGGGGCTCATCCCGAAGATCCAGAAGTCGATGCTGGCCAAGGACGTCGAGGCGATGCAGCCGCACATCCGGGCATTCGTGGAGCGAGCCGTGGTGTTCACCACCTGTCCGGAGTGTGACGGCACCCGCCTGAACGAGGGCGCACGATCGTCGCGGATCGGCGCACTGAACATCGCCGATGCCTCCGCCATGCAGATCACCGACCTGGCCGAGTGGCTTCGCGGGGTCTCCGAACCATCGGTCGCCCCGCTGCTCGCCGCGCTGCAGCACACCCTGGACTCCTTCGTGGAGATCGGATTGGGCTACCTCTCCCTGGACCGGCCGGCCGGCACGCTCTCCGGTGGTGAGTCGCAGCGCGTCAAGATGATCAGACACCTGGGGTCGGCGCTGACCGACGTGACCTATGTGTTCGACGAGCCGTCGATCGGTCTGCACCCGCACGACATCCAGCGGATGAACGACCTGCTGTTGCGGCTGCGTGACAAGGGGAACACCGTCCTCGTGGTGGAGCACAAGCCGGAGATCATCGCCATCGCCGATCACGTGGTGGACCTGGGGCCCGGTGCCGGGTCCACCGGTGGCGAGATCTGCTACGAGGGGTCGGTCGCCGGCCTCCGGGGAAGCGACACGGTCACCGGCCGCCACCTCGACGACCGCGCGACGCTCAAGGACAGGGTCCACAGGGCGACCGGCCACCTCGAGGTGCGGGGCGCGACCGCCCACAATGTCCGGGACGTGGACGTCGACATCCCGCTGGGCGTGCTGTGCGTGGTGACCGGCGTGGCCGGCTCCGGGAAGAGCTCGCTCATCCACGGGTCGGTCTCCCCACGTCCCGGTGTGGTCGCGATCGACCAGGCCGCGATCCGCGGGTCCCGCCGCAGCAACCCGGCCACCTACACCGGGCTGCTCGAGCCCATCCGGAAGGCCTTCGCCAAGGCAAACGGGGTCAAACCCGCCCTGTTCAGCCCCAACTCCGAGGGCGCGTGCCCCACGTGCAAGGGGGCGGGCGTGATCTACAGCGATCTCGGTCTGATGGCGGGGGTCGCCACGACGTGCGACGACTGCGAGGGCCGGCGCTTCCAGGCCGAGGTCCTGGAGTACCGGTTGGGGGAGCGCAACATCGGTGAGGTCCTGGCGATGTCGGTGGCCACGGCAGAGGAGTTCTTCCGCGAGGGACCGGCGCGGATCCCGGCCGCGCACAAGATCCTGCTCCGGCTCCGCGACGTGGGACTGGGCTACGTCCGGCTGGGACAACCGCTGACCACGCTGTCGGGAGGGGAGCGGCAACGTCTCAAGCTGGCCGCGCAGATGGCGGACAAAGCGGAGGTCTACGTGCTCGACGAACCGACCACCGGCCTGCATCTGGCCGACGTCCGGAACCTGCTGGGCATGCTCGACCGGCTGGTGGACGCGGGCAGGTCCGTCGTCGTCATCGAGCACCACCAGGCCGTCATGGCCCACGCGGACTGGATCATCGACCTCGGTCCCGGGGCCGGCCACGGTGGCGGCCGCGTCGTGTTCGAGGGCACGCCCGCCGAGCTCGTGGCAGCCCGGTCCACGCTCACCGGTGAGCACCTCGCGCGGTACGTGGCGGAGGGTGTCGAGCCCGCGATCGGGTGAGGGGTACCGGCGATCACCCCGCCTTACCGAACCGCTTGTGCAGTGCCTGCTTGCTCACTCCGAGGACGACTCCGATCTCCGCCCAGCTCAACCCGTGCAGCCGAGCGTGTCGGACCGCCGCCGACTCTTCCCGGGCGAGCGCCGCCCTCGCCTCCGCGATCGCGGCCAGGCGGGCGACCGGGTTCGGCGTGTCGTCCTCGTGGTCGTCGGCGTCGTCATAGGTCGTGTTCACATTTCTCACCTCGTTCGTCAACCTACGTTGACAGCACCGGGCGCGTCAATCAGAGTTGACGGTCCGGTACGGCGGACTAGGGTCGTGGTCATGCCCACCAACCGATATCCCGAGATCGCGTTCGGTCCCGCCGCCCGTGCACGGCAGGAGTCGACGGGCGTCACCAGGCCGACGGAGACCGGCGAATTCGCCCTGGAGGGCACGGACTCCGCGCTGATCCGGCGCGCCGACCACTTCCTCCTCTCGAGCGTCACCGAGTCCGGGTGGCCGTACGTCCAGCACCGCGGGGGACCCACCGGGTTCGTCCACGTCCTGACGCACACCTCTCTCGCGTGGCTGGAGTTCCGCGGAAACCGTCAGTACGTCTCCGTGGGCAACATGGACCACGACGGGCGCGTCTGTCTGCTCTTCGTGGACTATCCCACCCGGGCCAGGCTCAAGGTGTTCGGTCACGCCCGGGTCATCGAACCGGACCGGGACCCGGACCTGATCGGGCGCCTGCGTTCGATGGGGGAGAGGACCTACACCGGGCATGTCGAGAGGGCGATCGTCGTGGATCTCGTGGCCGCCGACGCCAACTGCAGCAAGCACATCACGCCGAGGTGGGATCGCGCGTACATCGATGACCTCACCGAGGTGTACCGCCGGCAGATCGACGAACTGCGGGAAGGGTGAGACGTGGGAACCTTCGACATCAAACGGGAGCGCAGGGACCTCTACAACGGCACAGTCGCGAGGTTCGACCTGGTCGAGGTACCACCGATGCGATTCCTCACGGCCGACGGCTCGGGGAACCCCAACACCTCCGCCGACTACGGCAAGGTGCTCGAGGCGCTGTACACGTGCTCCTATGCGGTGCGGGCGGTGGCCAGGGTCGAACTCGGGCGAGTCCACACCGTCGGCCCGCTCGAGGGTCTCTGGTACGCCGACGACCTCGGGGTGTTCACCGCGCGGGACAAGGACGCCTGGGCGTGGACCATGATGATCTGGCAGCCGGACCGGGTCACCGAGGACATGGTGGCCTCCGCCGTGGAGACGGTGACCCGGAGGAAGCCTCACGTCGCGGTGGACCGGGTCCGCCTCCAGGAGTTCGCGGAGGGCCCGGCCGTCCAGACCCTGCACGTCGGACCGTACGACGCGGAGGGTCCGGTCATCGCCCGGATGCACGAGGAGGCCATCACCGGTCGCGGCCTGATCGCCTCGGGGCACCACCACGAGATCTATCTCTCCGACGCGCGCAAGACCGAACCGGCTCGGCTGCGGACGATACTGCGCCAACCCGTGGCGAGCGCCGCGGAGCAGTGATCGGGTGCGGGTAGAAAGAACTCATGACCACCTCCGACGGATTCCCCGATGCCTCTTCCGATGACGCGAGCAGGTTCGTCCGAGCCTCAGGGCTCGTCATCGACGAGGTGACCGCGACGAGCCTCAGGGGCCATGCGCTTCTGGGCGAGGACCACCTCACCGCGTGGGGGACCGTCCACGGGGGTGTCTACGCCAGCATCGTCGAGTCCGCGGGCGGCGCGGGCGCCGGAGCCGCCGTGGCCGACCGGGGCCAGATCGCGGTCGGCGTCCACAACGGCACCGACTTCCTGCGGGCGTCGACCGGCGGGCGA
>NZ_JAALED010000268.1:0-2586 GCF_014145155.1 Dietzia sp. B19
GGGATCGAGGCCCGCAACCCCCTGGCCACCGCGGCCGACCAGTACGCCGGGGTCCGCGAGGGGGAGGAGATCGCCGTCCTCTGCGGCGCCGACAAGCGCTACGCCACCGAGGGCCCGGAGGCCGTCCGGGCGCTGCGCGAGGCGGGTGTGACGACGGTGTACCTCGCGGGCGCCGAGAAGGGGTTCCCCGCCGACGCCGACGACCGACCGGACGGATACCTCGCGACCGGGATCAACGCCGTCGCCGCCCTGACCACCCTCCTCGACCAGCTGGGAGTGAAGTGAGATGACCACCTTCCCCGATTTCAGCATCTCTCCGCTGCGGGGGTCCACCGACGGAGCCCCCCAGCCGGGTTCCGTCGACGAGGGCCCCACGTGGGAGACCCCGGAGGGCATCGACGTCAAGCGGGTGTTCACCAAGGCGGACCGTGACGCGGTCGAGACGGGCAGCGCCCCGACCGACGACGGCGAGAAGGTCACGCCCTTCCCGCTGGACACCGTCCCGGGCGCCGCGCCGTTCCTGCGCGGTCCGTACCCGTCCATGTACGTCAACCAGCCGTGGACCATCCGGCAGTACGCCGGCTTCTCCACCGCGGCCGAGTCCAACGCCTTCTATCGCCGCAACCTCGCGGCGGGCCAGAAGGGGCTGTCGGTCGCGTTCGACCTGGCCACCCACCGCGGGTACGACTCCGACCACCCCCGGGTCGCCGGGGACGTCGGGATGGCGGGTGTGGCGATCGACTCGATCCTGGACATGCGCGAGTTGTTCGACGGGATCGACCTGTCCGCGGTCTCCGTCTCGATGACGATGAACGGCGCCGTCCTGCCGATCCTCGCGTTGTACGTGGTTGCGGCCGAGGAACAGGGGGTGGCTCCGGAGCAGCTCGCGGGGACCATCCAGAACGACATCCTCAAGGAGTTCATGGTCCGTAACACCTACATCTATCCGCCCACGCCCTCGATGCGGATCATCTCGGACATCTTCGCCTACACCTCCCGCAAGATGCCCCGGTTCAACTCGATCTCGATCTCCGGCTACCACATCCAGGAGGCCGGTGCCACGGCGGATCTGGAGTTGGCGTACACGCTCGCGGACGGCGTCGAGTACCTGCGCGCCGGGCTGGACGCCGGGCTGGAGATCGACAAGTTCGCCCCTCGGCTGTCGTTCTTCTGGGCGATCGGGATGAACTTCTCCATGGAGATCGCCAAGCTGCGGGCGGGCCGCCTGCTCTGGAGTGAACTGGTGGAGAAGTTCGGACCGCAGAACGAGAAGTCCAAGTCCCTGCGGACCCATTCCCAGACCTCCGGCTGGTCGCTCACCGCCCAGGACGTGTTCAACAACGTCGCCCGCACGTGTATCGAGGCCATGGCCTCGACGCAGGGTCACACGCAGTCGTTGCACACCAACGCCCTCGACGAGGCGCTGGCGCTGCCCACCGATTTCTCCGCCCGCATCGCGCGGAACACCCAGCTCCTGCTCCAGCAGGAATCGGCGACGACCCGCCCCATCGACCCCTGGGCGGGGTCGTACTACATCGAGTGGCTCACCGCTCAGCTCGCCGACAAGGCCCGACTGCACCTCATCGAGATCGAGGAGGCGGGCGGGATGGCACAGGCGATCGGCGAGGGGATCCCCAAGCTCCGCATCGAGGAGGCCGCAGCCCGCACCCAGGCGCGGATCGACTCCGGTCGCCAGCCGGTGATCGGGGTCAACAAGTACGTCGTCACCGAGGACCAGGAGATCGAGGTCCTCAAGGTCGAGAACTCCCGCGTGCGCACCGAGCAGCTCGCCAAGCTGGACAGGCTCCGGGCTGAGCGCGACGAGGCCGCCTGCCAGGCGGCCCTGGACAGGCTCACCGAGGCCGCCGGCGGCGGGGCCGGGAGCGGTATGGAGAACAACCTCATGGCGCTGGCCATCGACGCCGCCCGCGCCCACGCGACCATCGGCGAGATCTCGGACGCGCTCGAGAAGGTCTACGGTCGACACAAGGCAGAGATCAAGACCCTGTCCGGCGTGTACCGGCAGGAGGTCTCCAAGGAGGGCGCCGTGGACAACGTCACCAAGGCGATGAAGATGGCCGAGGAGTTCGCCGAGCTGGAGGGTCGCAGGCCGCGCATCCTGTTGGCCAAGATGGGACAGGACGGCCACGACCGCGGGCAGAAGGTCGTGGGGACCGCCTTCGCCGACCTCGGCTTCGACGTGGACATGGGCCCGTTGTTCCAGACCCCGGAAGAGGTCGCCCAGCAGGCCGCGGACGCCGACGTCCACGTGGTCGGCGTGTCCTCCCTGGCCGCCGGTCACCTCACCCTGGTGCCGGCACTGCGCGAGGCGCTCGCCGCGGTGGGCCGTGCGGACATCATGGTCACCGTCGGTGGCGTCATCCCGCCCGGTGACTTCCAGGAGCTCTACGACGCCGGGGCGACCGCCATCTATCCCCCCGGCACCGTGATCTCGGACGCGGCGATCGAACTGCTCGGGGCACTGGCCCGGGAACTCGGTCACGAGCTGCCCTCCGCCGGCCCGGAGTCCCCGGGATCGGACGCCGCGGGCTCGGCACCGGCGCGCCCCGGCGAGGGGGCAGGGGC
>NZ_JAALED010000269.1:0-3038 GCF_014145155.1 Dietzia sp. B19
CGCGGCGCGGTAGGCGGCCAGGTCCCAGGCGTCGGGTGTCGCCCACGGCCGGGAGGTGGCGGTCCCGACCGCCGCCAGGTCGTCGGTGTGGGCGCACGAGTCCGGGTCGACGCCCGGAGCCAGGGGCAGCATGGCGCATCGGTGGAAGTCCAGGACGGTCCGTCCGTCCTGGTCGGTGGTGGTGATGCGGAGCGCGGCGAGCCCGGTGGGGGTGCGGCCCGGTGAGTGGCTGTTGGTCTTGAGTCCCACGACCTCCGTCCGGGTGGTCAGGGTGTCACCGATCCGGGGTGCGGTGAGCAGACGCAGGCCGCGGTAGAAGAGGTTGGCCCGCACGCGCTGGGTGACAAGGGTGGACTGGCCGATCGCGACGTCGACGACGAGGCCCGGGTGGGCCACCGTGCCGCCGGTGACGGCGTGGGCGAGACGACGGTCCAGGGGGAGCCGCAGCCGGTCGCCGAGGATCGCCTGGTGTGCGGCGGCGAGACCGTCGGTCAGGGTGACGGACGGGGCGTCGACGACGACCTGACCCACCGCCAGCTGGTCGAAGTAGGGTCCGCCGACGGGCCGGGCGTCGCGAGTGTCCATGACCGGCATCCTAACCAAACCATGCGCATGATTATTGACTATCGGATGGAGGGTTGCGATGATGTCCGGACCCCGCCCGACGGGCGGATCGAGACGACGACGAGGTGTCACCGGTGCCGGACCTGAACCAGGACGAGGCCGACCTCGTCGCGACCGTGCGCCGGTTCATCGACCGCGAGGTCAGGCCGTCCGTGCGCGAGATGGAGCACGCGGACTCCTACCCGGAACGCTGGATCGAGCAGATGAAGCAGATCGGGATCTACGGCCTGGCCGTCCCCGAGGAGTACGGCGGGATGCCGGTCTCGATGCCCTGCTTCGTGCGCGTCACCGAGGAACTCGCCCGCGGTTGGATGTCCCTGGCGGGCGCCATGGGCGGGCACACGGTGGTGGCGAAGCTCCTCACCGAGTTCGGCACCGAGGAGCAGAAGTCCACCCACCTCCCGACGATGGCCACGGGTGAGGTGCGGGCGACCATGGCCCTCACGGAGCCCGGCGGGGGGTCGGACCTCCAGGCCATGGGCACCGTCGCGACACCCGACGGAGACGACCTGGTGATCACCGGGGCCAAGACGTGGATCTCGAACGCGCGCCGCTCCGGCCTCATCGCCCTGCTCTGCAAGACTGACCCGTCGGCGACGCCCGCGCACAGGGGGATCTCGATCGTCCTGGTCGGGCACGGTCCCGGGCTGACCGTCTCGAGGGACCTGTCCAAGCTCGGGTACAAGGGCGTCGAGACGTGTGAGCTGGCCTTCGACGGCTATCGCACGCCCGCCACGCAGGTGCTCGGCGGCGAGCCCGGACGTGGCTTCGCCCAGATGATGAAGGGCCTGGAGACCGGACGGATCCAGGTGGCCGGCCGTGCCCTCGGGGTGGCGGCCGCCGCCCTCGAGGATTCTCTCGCCTACGCGCAGCAGCGGGAGTCGTTCGGGCAGCCCATCTGGAAGCACCAGGCGGTCGGTCACCGTCTGGCCGACATGGCCACCAAGCTGTCCGCCGCGCGCCAGCTCACGCTCCACGCCGCCGAGCGTTCCGAGGCCGGCGAGCGCTGCGACATGGAGGCCGGGATGGCCAAGCTGTTCGCCTCCGAGGTCGGCATGGAGATCGCGCTCGACGCGGTCCGGATCCACGGCGGGTACGGCTACTCCACGGAGTACGACGTGGAGCGGTACTTCCGCGACGCCCCGCTCATGATCGTGGGCGAGGGGACCAACGAGATCCAACGCAACGTCATCGCATCGCAACTGGTGCAGCGAGGAGGACTGTCATGAGGGTGTTCGAGGGACTGGAGCAGCTCGAGGCCGAACTCGGGCGACACGTGGGGTACAGCGACTGGATGGAGATCACCCAGGACCGCATCGACGCGTTCGCCGACGCGACCGGGGACCACCAGTGGATCCACGTCGACCCGGTCCGGGCGGCGCAGGGGCCCTACGGAGCCACCATCGCCCACGGCTACCTGACCCTCTCCCTGCTGCCCGTGCTGGGCGCGGAGGTCATGGAGATCCGGGGGTTCCGGATGATGATCAACTACGGCGTCGACAAGGTCCGGTTCCCGGCACCGGTCCCGGTGGGATCGCGCATCCGGGCGGGGATCGAGCTCACCTCGCTCCAGCGCAGGGCCTCCGGGGTCCAGTTGGGCAGTCTGGTGACCGTGGAGGTCGAGGGCTCCGACCGTCCGGCGGTCGTCGCCGAGACCGTCCGGATGATGGTGGAATGAGTCGGTGAGTTCCCGCATGTCGCGGGCCCTCGCCGACGTCGTGGTCTGCGAACCCGTGCGCACCGCGGTGGGTCGCCGCCACGGCGCCCTCGCCCCGCTCGCGGCCGCCGATCTGGCCGCGGCCGCGATCTCCGGTCTGGTCGACCGCACCGGTCTGTCCGCCACGGATGTCGACGACGTGATCCTCGGGCAGTGTTACCCGAACGGGGAGGCTCCGGCGATCGGGCGCGTCGCGGCACTGGACGCCGGCCTGGACATCCGCACCCCCGGGATCCAGATCGACCGCCGGTGCGGATCCGGACTGCAGGCCGTGCTCAACGCCGCGATGCAGGTGGCGGTGGGCGCGAGCGAGGTGGTGATCGCGGGCGGGGCGGAGTCGATGTCGAACAGCGAGTTCTACTCGCTCGGCCTGCGCGGCGGTGTCCGCGGTGACCGCGTGGAGTTCGTCGACCGCATCGCGCGGGGCCGGGTGACGTCGGGCGGCCGTGACCACCCGATCCCCGGAGGCATGCTCGAGACCGCCGAGAACCTCCGCGCCGAGTACTCGATCTCCCGAGCCGAGCAGGACGAGCTGGCGGCCGAGAGCCAGCGGCGCGCCGTCGCGGCGCAGGACGGGCGGGTGTTCGACGAGGAGATCGTGCCGGTGCGGGTCCCCCGGGGCGGGGGAGACGACGTCGTCGTCGTCGACACCGACGAGCACCCCCGCCGCGGTGTCACCGCGGCATCACTCGCCGCG
>NZ_JAALED010000270.1:0-2325 GCF_014145155.1 Dietzia sp. B19
AGGGTGGTGGCCGCGCCGCCGACGCTCACCGCGATCGCGCCGGGCAGGGCGGTCAGGGCGGCGGTCACCGTGGCCACCGCGAGTTCGCACCGGAGCGTCTCGAGCCTGGGGTCCAGGTACTCGGGTTCGCCCGGTTCGCCGTCGTCGCCTGTCGGGCCGAGGCGGAAGGCGGCCACGACGACCTGGGAGCGATGCGTGTCCACCACGCTCTCCCCGCCGTTCCAGATGGCCAGGTTCTCGGTGTAGCGGGACGCCTCGCCGTCGGCAACCGGGAGGTCGAGCGGGGTGGCGACGACCGTGACGTCCTCGACCGACACGCCGGTCGCGGGATCGTCGTCCGTCCCGGGATCGACCTCGTAGGAGCCCTCGAAGATCTCGGCGAGGAGGTCGCCGACCTCGGCGTGGCCTGGTGCGGGACGGTCGAGCAGGACGATCGCGACCGGGGTGCTCTTCCAGGACAGGTCCTCGCCGGTGCGCGGATCCACGGTGGGCTGTTCCGCAGAGGGCTGTTCCGCGGCGGGCTGGTCGGGCTGCGGCGACTCGCTCATGCCCCGAGGCTAGCGGGTCAGTTGAGCAGGAAGTCGATCACCAGGCGCTCGAACTTGTCCTTCTGTTCGATCATCGCCCAGTGCCCGCAGCGCGAGAAGGCGTGGAGCTCGGCGCGGGGGAGCTGCCGGAACGCGAAGTGCGCCTGCTCGTAGGGCAGCATGCGGTCGTCGCGGCCCCAGATGAGCAGCGTCTCCTGGCGGATCTGGGAGGCCCGTGCGTAGAGCGGCGTGTAGGCGTTCTCGGGCTTGAGGATCGATCCGAAGATCGCGTACATCCGCTCGACGGCCCCCGGGGCGGTGGCGGCCTCGGTCCGCGCGCGGATCAGCTCGTCGGAGACGACCTTCTTGTTGCCCACCATCGTGTCGACCCACGCGGCCATGGACTCGTCGGAGGGCGAGGCCAGGAAGTCGAACAGGCGCCGCGAGCCCTCGCTGGGCTCGGGGGTGAACAGCGGTGCCGCCAGGCCGCCGGGGCCCATGAGCGCCATCTTGCGGACGCGGCCGGGGTAGGCCAGGGCGGTCTCGCAGGCGACGTTGCCGCCCATCGAGTTGCCGATGATGTCGACCTTCTCGATGCCCTTGGCCTCACAGAACGCGTCGATCGCCTCGGCGGCGATCAGGGGGTAGGCCTTCTCCCACTCCAGGTCCGAGCTCCTGCCGAAACCCGGCATGTCCAGCAGGATCGTGTGGAAACGCTCGGCGAAGACGGGGAAGTTGCCGGAGAAGTTGGACCACGCGGTGACACCCGGGCCGGAACCGTGGAGGAACAGGACCGGGACCGTGCTCTCCGGCTCCGTCACGCTCTGCTCCCCCGCCTCGTGGAAGTGCAGCTCGAAACGGCCGGCGGTGAGGGTCCTGCTGGTGGACTCGAAGTCGAGAGAGCTCATGGGTCCCACGATACTAGAACACGTTCTAGAGTCGGGCGCCTCGGCCGAAATGCGGGCGGCGTCGAAATTAAGTCAGCCGCGCGGGGAGTCCCTGAACATCCCCGCGCGGCGATGGCGAGGACTCTACTCGGAAATTCTCATGTGACAAGTAGGTAACGATTGTGGATTACGTCACATCGTTGATGTGGCGTCGACCGGCTCCTGCCGCGCACGATGCACATCGGGATGTTGACGGCGTGTCCAACTGTCGGTTTCTGCTCAGCTCATCACCCGGCTCAGGAACGCGGTGGCGTCCGGCGTCGCCGCGTAGACCGTTCCGCTGTGGTCCCTGTCCGGATAGACGTGCAGCTCGAGTGGTTGGCGGTTCAGGGTCATCTCCGCCGCGAGTGACAGAGCGGAGGGCGCGGGCACGTCCAGGTCGAGCAGGCCCTGGCCCAGGAAGACCGGTCGGTCGTACCCGGTGGCCGGGGTCCCCATGTACCGCTGGAGATGGCCGAAGACGTCCGGGATGTCCCTGACCGGCCGGGTGAGCGCCTGGGAGATCTGGAAATCGCCCACCGCCGCGCGCATGTCCTCGTAACAGAGCTGCTCGGCGGAGTCGACCATCTCACGGCCCCGCGGGGTGAGGAACCGGTCGAGCTCGAACTCGGGGTGCTGGTCACGCAGGCCGGCGAGGATGTAGAAGGCGTAGAGGTTGAGGCCGGTGGGCAGCGACACCGGAGGGAAGCCCGGTCCACCCCACTGGAAGAGGTGCTCGAGGTTGGCCGGCGCGCCGGTGGCCACGACGCCCCGGAAGTCCAGCCCCGAGGGCGCCCCCGGCTCGGTGGCCCGGGTGGCGGTGACCAGTGCGGCCCCCGCTCCCTGTGACTGGCCCACCAGCGCCCACGTGG
>NZ_JAALED010000271.1:0-3852 GCF_014145155.1 Dietzia sp. B19
TGACTCGCGGGCCTCCTCCACCCGGCGACGGGCGCGGCGGCCGGCTCCGTGGAGGGACGAGGCGTTACCGACGGTGGCGGCCGCCTCGGCGTAGGCGGCCAGGGCCGACGGGCGCATCGGGGTGGTCGCGGCGTGGTCGAGATAGTGCGCGGTGCGGATCGTGAGCATGACGTCGGCAAGAATACGCCCGAACGCGCCGGACCCCGGCACCGCAGGGGTGCCGGGGTCCGGTCGGTACTGCCGGGCGCTGTCGCGCCGAACTCACTTACGGGCGTTGATGGCCTCGGTGAGCTGCGGGGCGACGTTGAACAGATCGCCGACGACGCCGTAGTCCGCGATCTCGAAGATCGGGGCCTCCTCGTCCTTGTTCACGGCGACGATCGTCTTGGACGTCTGCATCCCGGCGCGGTGCTGGATGGCGCCCGAGATCCCCAGGGCGATGTACAGCTGCGGCGACACGGTCTTGCCGGTCTGACCCACCTGGAACTGACCCGGGTAGTACCCCGAGTCGACGGCGGCGCGCGAGGCACCGACCGCACCCTTGAGCGAGTCGGCCAACGGCTCGACGACCTCTTCGAACTTCTCCGCCGAACCCACGCCACGACCACCGGCGACGACGACGGTCGCCTCGGTGAGCTCGGGACGGTCGCCACCGACGATCGGGTTGCGGGAGATGACCCTGGCGGCGTTCTCGGGCTCGGGGACGTCGACCTCGACGACCTCACCGGCCCCGGCGGACGGCGACGCCTCGACGGCGCCCGGGCGCAGGGTGTAGATGGGCGTGTCGCCGGCGACGGTCGCCTCGACGGTGAACGCGCCACCGAAGATCGAGTGGACCGCGGACCCGTCGGACTTGATCTCGACGACGTCACACAGGGTGCCGGAACCGGTACGGGCCGCGAGGCGACCCGCCACCTCCTTGCCCTCGAACGTGGCGGCCAGGACGATCGCCGCCGCGCCCTGCTCGGCGAGCCCGGCGAGGACGTCGACCTTGGGCGTGACGAGGTAGTTCTGGACCGCGTCGCCCTCGGCCACGTAGATCTTCTCCGCGCCGGCCTCCTTGAGGGCGTCGGTGAGCGCTGCGGCGGTGCCGGTCTCACCGAACACGACGGCGGACGGCTCACCGAGCGCGCGTGCGGCGGTCAGCAGTTCGAGGGTGACCTTCTTGAGTTCGCCGTCGACGTGCTCGACCGCGACGAGGACTTCAGCCATGGTGGATTCTCCTTGAAAAAGACTGGTGGGAGTCGGTCGGGGTGAGCGCGATCAGATGAGCTTCTGCGCGACGAGGTACTTGGCGACCTCGTTGCCGCCCTCGCCCTCGTCGGTGAACTTCTCACCGGCGCTGCGCGGCGGCTTGGGGACCGACGACGTGACGGTGGTCGCCGCGTTGTCCTTGCCCACCTGGCCGGCCTCGACGTTGGTGTCGGCCAGCGTCAGGACCTCGACCGGCTTCTTCTTGGCGGCCATGATGCCCTTGAAGGAGGGGAACCGCGGCTCGTTGATCTTCTCTCCGACCGACACGACGCAGGGCAGCGACGCCTCGATCTCGAAGATGCCCTCGTCGGTCTCCCGCTCACCCTTGATGGTCCCGCCGGAGACCTCGAGGGTGCGCATGTGGGTGACCTGCGGCAGGCCCAGGTACTCGGCGATGATGGCCGGGACGCTGCCCATGCGGCCGTCGGTGGCCTCGTTGCCACAGATGACCAGCTCGGTGCCCTCGATGGTGCCCAGCACGTTGGCGATGGCCCACGCGGTCTGGACGACGTCCGAGCCGTGGAGCGCCTCGTCGTTGAGGTGGACGGCCTTGTCGGCGCCCATCGACAGGGCCTTGCGGATCGCCTCGGTGGCGCGGTCGGGACCGGCGGTCAGGACGGTCACCTCGCCCCCCTCGGCCTCCTTGATCTGGAGAGCCTGCTCAACGGCCTTCTCATTGATCTCATCGAGGACCGCGTCCGCGGCCTCGCGGTCCAGGGTGAAGTCCCCATCGGAGAGCTTGCGCTCCGAGTAGGTGTCCGGAACCTGCTTGATCAGTACGACGATGTTCGTCATGGGCCTGCGTCGACCTCCTGCGAGTCGGGGCTGGGTGCGATCCGAACTGGCCGGGCGCACCGGATTGTGGTCCTGGGGACAACAATAACGTCACCCGGGCCCACCCTGCAGGAGCGGGGCCGTCAGTTGATGCGCTTGTCCCACCCCGACCACGCGGCGTCACGGAGTTCGTTCTTGCGGACCTTGCCGGTCGAGGTGCGCGGCAGGGCCTCGGTGAGCTCCACCGCACCGGGCACCTTGTACCGGGCGATCCTGGTCCGGCAATGATCGATCACACCGTCCTCGTCGAGGTCGGAACCGGGTTTCACCACGACGTACGCCTTCGGACGCTCACCCCACTTCTCGTCGGGCATCGAGACCACGGCGCAGTCCACCACGTCGGGGTGCGCCGCGATCGCCTGTTCGACCTCGATCGTGGAGATGTTCTCGCCGCCGGAGACCACCACGTCCTTGGCGCGGTCGAGCAGCTGCACGTACCCGTCCGGGTGCATCACGCCGAGGTCGCCCGAGTGGAACCAACCCCCGGCGAACGCGGTCGCCGTGGCCTCGGGGTCGGCGAAGTACCCCTTCATCACGCCGTTGCCCGTCATGACGACCTCGCCCATCGTCACGCCGTCGGCCGGGACGTCGACGAGGTGCTTCTCGCCGGGGCTGGTCCGCTCGACCACCCGGACCGTGTCGGCGTGGATCATGGCCACGCCCTGACGGGACTTGAGACCCGCACGCTCGTCCGGGTCCAGGTCCGCCCAGTCGGGCTGGGGCGTACACACCGTGAACGGCCCGTAGGTCTCGGTGAGCCCGTACACCTGCGTCACGTCGATGCCCAGGTCCTCGAAGCGTCGCAGGATCGTGGGCGAGGGCGGGGCGCCGGCGGTGACCATGCGGATCCCCGTCACCGGCCGGGCCGCCGGGTCGTCGGCGATCGTGCTCAACACCGCCGGGGCGCCGGCGAGGCGGTTGATCCCCTCGTCGTCGAACAGTCTCCAGATCTCATCGCCCCGGACGGCGCGCAGACACACGTGGGTGCCCATCGCGCCGGTCAGGGCCCACGTCGTGCACCACCCGTTGCAGTGGAACATCGGGAGCGTCCACAGGTAGCGCGAGTCCGAGTCCAGTCCCTGGGTGATGATCTCCCCGAGCGCGTTGAGGTAGGCACCGCGGTGGGTGTACATGACGCCCTTCGGGCGCCCCGTCGTGCCCGAGGTGTAGTTGACGGCGATCACGGCGTCCTCGTCCTCCACCGCCCAGGACACCGGTTGCGGGGAGGCCAGTGCCAGGCCCTCCTCCAGCGCCTCGGCGCGGGGACCGAAGCGGGCCGGGTCCGGCTGGGTGCCGTCGGCGTCGGGGGTCACCAGGATCAGACTGATCGACTCCGGGACCTCGTCCCCCAGCCCGGCCAGGAGACCGGCGTCGGCGATGAGCACCGAGATCCCGGCGTGCTCGGTGATGTACGCGACCTCCGGGGCCGCGAGGCGGGTGTTGAGGGCGACCACCGCCCCGCCGGCGAGCGGGACCGCGAACTGTGCGAGCAGCGCCTCGGCGGAGTTGGGCGCGAGCACCCCGACGCGGTCGCCCCGGGCGACCCCGCGCATCCGCAGGAGTGAGGCCAGCCGCGTGGCGCGATCGGCGAACTCCGCGTAGCTCTGGCGGCGGGGGCCGTCCACCACCGCGGTCGCCTCGGGGAACACACGAGCGGCCTTCTCCAGGAAGCTCAGCGGGGTGAGAGCGGTGTCGAGTCCTGAGCTGGCTGTCATCGCGGATGGTCCGCCTCTCGTGAAGTGTCGAACTGGTCGCGGGTGGTCA
>NZ_JAALED010000272.1:0-1390 GCF_014145155.1 Dietzia sp. B19
CATGACCCCGGTGAGGGCCCCGGCGAGCATGCCCACCCGCTCGACGTGGCGGCGAACCCCCACGATGTGCACGACCCGGGTGCCGTCGCCGCGGGCGGACGTGACGGCCCGGCAGTGCATCGCGGCGGCGAGGGCGGCCACCAGTCCCACCTGGTCGGGTTGATAGCTCCCGGAGATCACGTGGTCGATGACCGCCACCTCGGCGGCGGCGGTATCCGGACCGGTCCGCGCGAGCGCCTCGTCGACGCCGTACTTGGCGAGCAGGGCGTAGGCACGCTCGAGCAGGACCTCGGCCTCGGGCGTGCCCGCCACGCTCTCGGCTTTGGCGAAGAGTTTGCGGACCCTGTCCAACGCCTTCTCTGACGAGGGGGGCCCGGCGCCCTCGTGCCCGTCCTGCGATCGGGTCTGCGAGGTGCCCTGCGAGGTGTTGTGGGAGGTGTTGTGGGAGGTGTTCACTGTCTGCTCCTGATCGTCTCGGCCGTTCGGCGGAACCGATACTCGCACAGGTGTACGACACAGTCGGTGCGGACGGCCGCGCCGTCCCAGGTCAGCGGTGCAGGAACCAAGTGTGGTCGAGCGGGCCGGAACCGCGGCCGACCTCCAGGGTGAGACCGCCGTGGAGGGCCCCGTCGATCCACGGGCGGACGCGGCGGTAGGCCGCCTCCCAGTCCCTCTCCCCCACCCGCGCGGTGGCCAGCGCCGAGGACAACGAACACCCGGTGCCGTGCGTGTGCGGGGTGTCGACGCGGACGAACGGCAGACGCAGCGTCGTGCGTCGGTCCCCCTCGGACTCCACCAGCACGTCCTCCGCACTGCCGTCGTCCAGATCGCCCGTGGTGGCGAGCACCGCGCAGCCGGTCTGCTCGTGCACGAGCTCGGCCTGCCCGACGATCGTCTCGATGTGCTCCGCGGGCTCGCCGCCACACAGCACCGCGAGTTCGGGGACATTGGGCGTCACCAGGTCCGCCAGCGGGACGAGGTCCCGCAGCATCCGCGCCGCGTCCTCACTGGCCAGCCGGCCTCCGGTGGTGGCCACCATCACCGGGTCGAGGACGACGTGGGGTGGACGACGACGACGAAGCCAGTCGCCGACCGCCTCCACCAGAGCGGCCTCACCGAGCATGCCGATCTTGACGGCGTCGATCGTCACGTCATTGGCGACGGCGTCGAGCTGGGCGATCACGTCGTCGACGGGCACGGCGTGCACCCCGGTCACCCCGACGGTGTTCTGGATCGTGACCGCGGTGACGGCACCCATTCCGTACCCGCCCATCGCGGCGACGGCCTTGGTGTCGGCGAGCAACCCGGCGCCGCCGGACGGGTCCGTGCCCGCGATGCACAGGACCCGCGGCACCCGTGCACCGGCGGGGCGTCGGCCGTCAGCCACGCA
>NZ_JAALED010000027.1:0-4087 GCF_014145155.1 Dietzia sp. B19
AGATCCCCGTGAACTACCGGGGCTAGTCCAACATTTCGGAAGGCATCCCATTGAGCACGGGTAACAGCCCTCACCCTTAGGTCCGTCGAGGGAGTTTTACGATGAACGACTGATCTGCTGGCTATCCGGATCCATGGCAGTTCATCTCGCTGACCAGTTTCGTATAGTTAGTTAAAAAAGGCGCGTACGAATACTAATTGACGGTCGAGAGTCCGCGTCGATATTCCTCTGCTGAGCCGGTCGTCGCAGAAGGCGGCTATTTCGCTCTCTACAGTCTCTAGAATTGTTACGCCACGATCATCTAGAAATTTGGCAAATGTCACGGCATCTCGCGAATAAGATCGAACTGTATTGCGGCTTAAGTTCTGAGAATACAAGCGTAGGAAAGTGCACCAGGGCTCCATCGGTCGCATCTGGTCATCTACGAGTATCGGTGTCCCATCCTTGATCCGTCGTCGTGGAGTCAGTTCTGGATCGAGAGACATCGGTCCGTCACCGATTGCCGCCCATTTGGCAAAGTACAACTCCACGCTCAACTTCCACCCCTACGGCTCTGGGGCTAGCAGCCCAGTCCCGCTGGCACTGTAGCCGTCTGATGAGACACTGCCACGAAGAGCGCATAACGCCCGGGTGGTGGCCCGGGGTGGCGGTGATCGTCAGCACGAACGGGGCCTTCTCGTGCGGCCCGTCCATTCGGGTCAGACGACGCATGTAGCTGGTGCGCTTGCTGGCGTGCCGGAACTGGTGGGCCTCGTCGATCACCGCCACATCGACCTTGAGGCGAGGGCGCCCGTTCCGGGCCATGAGCTTGCCCAGGCTGTCCGAGGACATGATGATCCAGCGCAGGTCGTCGTCACACTGGTTGTCGTCACCCAGTGCTGCGATGGTGCGCCGCCACGACGGGATGGTGATGCGGGCTGGCCGATCCACCGTCACCAGGATCGTGCGGGCGCCGCGCAACTTCGCGATGCCCTTCGCCGCGGCCACCGCAACCAGGGTCTTGCCGGTGCCCACATCGTTGGCCAGATGAACTTGTCGGAACTGGCGCTGGGCGGCAGCGACGATCGCGTCCACGTCCGCGTGTTGCTCTGGGCGCAGCGTCATCGGTGCAGCGGTCGCGCCCGGGCCCTCGCTGCCGTTGAGCTCGTCCTCCAGCCACCGCAGGTAGGAGCAGGGCTTGCTGGCGTAGGGCTCCAGTGGGCTCGGCAGGGCGGTACCGACGTAGGCGTGCGCGGTGAGCGACTTGTAGTAGGTCACCCCGGCCGGCGTCCCGCCGCCCAGTCCTCCCCACGGGAGCTCCAGCAGCCACACCCGCTGGCCGGGAGGGATAGACGGAACCGCCGGCGCCGCGGCGGGCCGCTTCTTGGCTGACGTCGCCCGCCTGGGGCTCGACTTGCGCCTGGCCGTGGCCTTGCGTGAGGACCGGGTCGCCATCAGAGTGCTGCCGCGTCTCGGGCGGTGACGAGGGCGGGTGAGTCCACAGCGTTCTCCTGGGTGGTCCTGGCGGCGTCGGGCTCACTGTAGGGGCCGGGTCCGTCATCGCCGGGGTGGCCCGGTGCCGGGACGCCGTGGGGGAGGGTAGGTGGCCGGGGGCGGGGGCGAGTCCGCCGGTCGGGGACAGAGCTCCAGTTCGACGACGACGCTGACCCGCCGAGGCCAGAATTCCTGCCACGGATCAGTTCACAGTGACGGCAGGACCTCGCTTGGGGCGCCGAGTTGGCATATTCTGCCAACAGGGGTGATGAGTATGCCAACACGGAATGTTGTTCTCGGCCAGCAGCAACACGAGTTAGTTGATCAGCTGGTGGCATCCGGGCGCTACCAGAACGCCAGCGAGGTATTGCGCGAAGGGCTTCGGCTGTTGGAGCGACGCGATGCTGAGGATGCGGCCAGGCTCGCCGCGCTGCGTGCAGCTGCCGATCAGGGGTGGGCTGACGTGGCGGCGGGTCGCTATGTGGATGTCGATGAGGCGGGCCTTGACGACCTCATCGCAGACATCGGTGCACTGGCTGTGGCCGACGGTCAAACACCTGGCTGATGGCGACGTTTCGTCTCTCAGAGAGCGCACGTGAAGACATTGCGTCGATTCTGTGGTGGTCGTATGAGCAGTTCGGCGACCAGGCCCAGAAGCGGTATGAAGCACTGATCGTTGCGGCACTCAGGGATGCGGCCTCCGCCTCTGACAATCCCGGTCTGGTCGAGCGTCCGGAGCTCGGGGAGGGGGTCGTGTCGTGGCACCTGTCGAATAGTCGCCGTCGATCAAGCGGTGGGAGTGTCAGCCGGCCCCGGCACTTTCTCGTCTGCCGATTCGACGGTGAAGTTCTCGTGGTCGGCAGGGTTCTCCACGACGCGATGGACGTGGGCCAGCACGTCGATCCTGCTCGCGTGTGGAGCTGAGCGGGGGCGGCCGGGGAGCAGTGCGCGCCCGGAATGGACCAGCCTCGGCGCGCACCCGGGCTGGCGGCGTACAGACGGAGCGCATACCTGGGAGGGGGAGGGAGCCCGCCCCCGGCGCAGCCTCGGCCCGCCCTGTAGACCGACGTGGAACAATGGTCTCCGGTACTGCAACCACCCAGCGCGGTGCCGGCCCAGAGACGAACCACGAACTTCCCCAAGGAGCACAGATGGCGCTTATCGAGCAGGTCGGAGCCCGGGAGATCCTCGATTCGCGAGGCAACCCCACCGTTGAGGTAGAGGTGCTTCTGGACGACGGCTCGTTCGGACGGGCCGCGGTGCCCTCGGGTGCCTCGACCGGTGCCCACGAGGCCGTGGAGCTCCGCGACTCCGACGACCGCTACCTGGGCAAGGGCGTCACCAAGGCCGTCGAGGCCGTGCTGGACGTGCTCGCCGCGGCCGTGATCGGCATCCCCGCCGAGGAGCAGCGCCTGGTCGACGAGGCCCTCCTCGACGCCGACGGCACGGACAACAAGTCCCACGTCGGCGCCAACGCCATCCTGGGAGTCTCGCTCGCCGTGGCCCGCGCCGCCTCCGAGGCCGCCGGCCTGGAGCTGTACCGCTTCATCGGCGGCGCCAATGCGCACGTCCTGCCCGTGCCCATGATGAACATCCTCAACGGCGGCGCCCACGCGGACTCGGGCGTGGACGTGCAGGAGTTCATGATCGCCCCCATCGGCGCGCCCACGTTCCGTGAGGCCCTGCGCATGGGCGCTGAGGTGTACCACCACCTCAAGGCCGTGCTCAAGGACAAGGGCCTGTCGACCGGCCTGGGCGACGAGGGCGGCTTCGCCCCGTCGGTGGACTCCACCAAGGCCGCGCTCGACGTGATCGTGGAGGCCATCGAGAAGGCCGGGTACACCCTCGGTACCGACGTGGCGCTCGCGCTGGACGTCGCAGCCACCGAGTTCTACAAGGACGGCAAGTACCACTTCGAGGGTAAGCAGCTCTCCGCCGCCGAGATGGCCGACGTCTACGCCGACCTGGTGGCCAACTATTCCCTGGTCTCCATCGAGGACCCGCTCGACGAGGACGACTGGGAGGGCTGGACCACCCTCACCGAGATGATCGGCGACAAGGTCCAGATCGTGGGCGACGACCTCTTTGTCACCAACCCCCAGCGCCTGGCCGACGGCATCGCCAAGGGCGCGGCCAACGCGCTGCTGGTCAAGGTCAACCAGATCGGCACCCTCACCGAGACCCTGGACGCCGTCGAACTGGCGCATCGCAACCGCTACGCCTCGATGATGTCGCACCGCTCGGGCGAGACCGAGGACACGACCATCGCCGACCTCGCGGTGGCCTGCAACTGTGGCCAGATCAAGACCGGCGCCCCGGCCCGCTCGGAGCGCGTGGCCAAGTACAACCAGCTGCTGCGCATCGAGGAGATGCTCGGGGACGCCGCCCGGTACGCCGGCGCCGGCGCCTTCCCGCGCTTCAACGCCTGAGCCAGGCCATCGGGTCGCGCGGGCAGACTAAGCACAGTCAGAGCAGGCCCAGTAAGTAGGTCGTCGAGAGGAGGGCTCATGGCTCGCCCACCGCGCCCTTCTGATCGCCGGGGCTCGCCGGATCGTCGGGGCGACGGCCGCGATCGGTCGTCGTCCCGGCGCCCCGGGGAGGCGTCGGGCCCCAT
>NZ_JAALED010000273.1:0-4822 GCF_014145155.1 Dietzia sp. B19
GGCGGGTCGGCGGGGTGGGTCTTCCTCGCCCTCGCGGCCCTGGCCCTGTCGGTCGCCGCGGCGGTCGCCGTCAAGCGAAGAGTCCTCTCCATGGCCGACGGCGACGACGGACCCGACGGTGCTGACGGGCCCGACGGTCCCGCCGGTCCCGCCGGTCCCGACGGGCCCGACGACGTCCACGAGGACGACGTGAACCACCACCCCACGACCGTCGTCCAGCACGAGGAGCCCCGATGACCAGTCACCTGCGATCGACCCACCGCCGGGCAACGGCCCTGGCGCTGACACTGGTGCTCGCCTTCGGCGTGATCCTGGGCACTCCGGCTGCGCACGCACAGGGCTCCGAGGTCGAGTTGACCGCTGCGGAGTTCCGATGGGGGCTCAGCAGACAGAGTGCCGGGCCCAGCCACGGCCCCGGGCTCAACTTCCTCTCCGCCGGGGACAGCTCGTCGGCGCTCGCCGGGTCCGGGGCGACGATCACCGAACAGACGTGGAGAGCCACGACGGGCGACGTCACGATCGAGAAGCGATCCGCGACCGGGGCCACGGTGGCCGCCACCTGGGCCGGCACGCAGACCGACCAGTCGGGAACGCCGATCCGTGACGCCGCCTCGAGCAGGTACAGCGGACTCGAGATGGTCTTCGGCAACGGCACCGGGACGGTCGACGCTGGGGCGGGCACCGCCGAGATCGAGTGGAGGGGCACCGCCTCGGTACTCTACTACTCGGGCCTGGTGTTCCTCAGCGTCACCGACCCGGTCCTCACCGTCACGCCCACGAAGGCGACCGTCACCGCGACCCTGGGTGGGCGACGGAGTTCCCAGGACAACCCCGAGGTGTCGGTCCCGATCCCGTCGCGCACCGTCGTTGTCGCGAACCTCCCCCGGAATCGCGTGGAACTGGGTGGGAAAAAGGGTTTCTCCGTGACCCCCGAATACCTCCGCGTGCCCTATTCCGCCAAGCCGGGAGAGAATCCCCAGACGAGAGACGGGAATGACTGGGGAGCATTCCCCGCTGAATTCGTCGACTTTGCCGCTGACGCCGGATCGGGAGGATTCTGGTATTCCACCGGGACCTCCGACAGCGCGAAACCCGCCCTCCCGATAGCGGTGAGTTGGAATCCGGATGACCCCGAGGAAATGCCGAATTCCGGAGGCTCGGGTGGGTCGAAAGGAATCGTGGGGCAGGTACTCGACAACACGGTCGAACAGGTCCTCCGCGCTGCGGGCGACGACGTCGCCGACACCGCGGCCGCCTGGATGGACGAGGCGTGGAAACCGCTCCAGCCCGATGCGGTGAGGGCGGCGCGGGAGGGAGCGGGCCCGGGCGTGTCGCCCGAATCCCCGGCCGCCGAGGGGGTCCCCGTCGACGAGGTCTTCGAGGAGTACTTCGAGGAGTACTACACCTCCACCTCTCCGATGACCGCCGGCACCGTGGGCGGCACGCTCGCCTCGATCCCCGCGTCCTCCGCGAGTCCCTCCACAGGTGGCCCCGCGCCCGCGGCGTCGACCGCTCTCGCAGACCAGGCGACGATCCCGGTGGCGGCCAACTCGCCGCTCCACGGCGCCGACGTGGTCTACGCCCAGACTTCCGCCTCCCAGAAGGCCGGAGACCCCACCCACCAATGGCAGTGGTGGGTGGGGACCGCATTGCTCGCGCTCGCGGCAGTGCTGTTCTACCAGACAGTTCGACGAAAGGACTGATGTGAAGACTTCTCGATCCCGGCTCGCGCTCGCCGGCCGACGGGGCACGATGCTGGGGGCGACGCTCGCGTTGCTCGCCGGAGTCGTCGCCGCCCCCGCGGCCCAGGCGCAGGACGTCACCCCGGGCACCGTCTCGGACGCCTCGTTCGTCTGGGGCATCAGCGGATACGCGCAGAAGGGCATCTTCGGGCCGTGGCGGATCCTCGACGCCTCGGGTGACGCGTCGGCTCTCGTGGGGTCGGTCTCGGGGGGAACGCAGGCCGAATACACACCTGCGGCGTTCCCGGCCACCTCGATGCCCGTGAGTCTGATCGGGGGCCAGCAGGCGACCCCCAACGCGATCACGTTCTCCGACGGTGAGGGCGTCCGCGGTACGGACGGCACCGTCACCATCGACTGGGACGGCGAGATCACCTTCAACGCCTACCCGGCGAATCTCAACGCTCCCGACGAGACCCTGGCCGATCCGAAGCTGACCGTCAACGCCGACGGTTCCGGAACGCTCAACGCCGATGTCACCATCGGCGCGGCGAACGACATGAACGGCAACCCCACTCCCGAGGTCAACGCCGGTCGCACGACCGTCCTGTCGTTCGGGCCGGGTGCCGCCCAGGTGGCCCAGGACGGCACCACCACCCTGTCCCCCCGGTACGCGGGAGTGCAGCACAACGGTGGGACCCAGGACCGGACCTGCACCGCGCCGAACGTCTGGGGCGCGTGGACGCCCGAGTGGCTGGCGGCCGTGCCGGCGTCAGTGCACCCGCACTACTACAACACCGGCTGTGGCGGAGACCAGAATCTCAAGGGCCCGCTGCCCCTCCAGGTCACCTACGACCTGACCGAGGACGAGACCCAGGTGCCCGTCGGGACCCCGAAGATCCAGCTCTCCGAGACCACACTCGCCGCGGACGGCAGCCACCAGGTGACCATCACCGGCACCGGTTTCAACGACCGGTCCGTGGTGGGTGTCCGCCCGCCGCTGGCCGGAAAGCCCGCCGGGTTCTACCTGGTGTTCGGCAAGTTCGAGGACGCGTGGAAGCCGTCCGCGGGCGGGACCTCGGCGGCGCGCAAGGTGGTCGAACAGAAGTGGGTCCTCGCCGCGGAGAACCACGCCGTCATCGGGGGCGCCGCCGCCGGCGCCGTCGAACTGCGCCCCGACGGCAGCTTCACCACCACCCTCACCGTCTCGAAGGGCGCGGCCGACGCGAAGTCGGAGACGGGCGGCTACGGCATCTACACCTATGCGGCCTCCGGCGCGGTCCACGCGCCGTGGGAGCTCAGCGCGCCGATCACCTTCACCACCGGTGGGGATGACGACGACGATGACGACACCGGAAACGTCGGTGGCGGTTCGCTCGCGGGTATGACGAACCTCTTCGGCAGCCTGATGTAGGTCACCCGCGGAACGGGCCCGGCCCCGACACCCTCCCGGGGTGTCGGGGCCGCTTCTCGTCGGGTGGCCCGGGCGGGCGGTCAGCGAACGCCCTGGGCCTCCAGATCGAGGAAGATCCGGTGGTTGAGCTCGAAGGCCCGGGTGGCGGCGGCCAGCGCGGCTCCGCGGTCGGCCTCGCTCAGCGGGAGGGCGTCGAGCGCGGCCCGGTAGTCGTCCTTGTAGACCTTGGGCTTGGCGATGTCGAAGTCGTAGAAGCTCAGACCGGTCTCGATGCCGTAGTGGCGGCGCACCGTCGTCCTGATGATCTGCCCGCCCGAGAGGTCGCCGAGGTAGCGGACGTAGTGGTGCCCGATCAGGGCGGCGGGGTCGGTGGCACACGCGTGCAGCTCGGCCACGTAGGCCTCGGTGGCGGGGACCAGGAGGTCGTAGGTGCGCCCCTGGGCGCGGTGCGACTCCAGGTCGGCACGCAGGGCGTCGGCCCGGTCGAGGCGCGGATCGAGGATGGCCGACAGGCGTGGGTCGGTGCCGGCCCGGCGGCAGGCGTCCTCGAGGGCCTCGTAGACGGGGAGTGACTGCCGCAGGAGTGCCACCAGACCTTCCGGCGTGCCCTCGCCGTTCATCAGGCGGGTGATGAACGAGGCGTTCTCCGCCTGTTCGTGCGCGGCCATCGTCGAGTCGTGTAATGCACTCGACAGGGGTGCGGAAATGATCGTCTCCATTTGTCCTCCGGGCTTGTTAGGTATGCCTAAAGAGAGTACGGCAACAATAAGGGGATAGCCATACCGGTATTGATGTTGAGTAACGTGAACAATGCCGGGTGATCGGACGGGAATGTGCCGACCGAAAAGGCGAGCATCCGGATGTCGCGGAATTACCCGGGAGGCCGGTCGTCGAATGGAAGGGGATATCGGGTGGACACCATCGTCACCGCCGACGAGCTGACTCCGGGTGATCGTCTCGAGCTCGGGCATCTCACCCTCACGGAGGAGGAGATCGTCGGTTTCGCGCAGCAGTGGGATCCGCAGTGGTTCCACACGGATCCCGTGGCGGCCGCGGGCGGCCACCACGGCGGTGTGATCGCCAGCGGGATCCACACACTGGCTGTCCTCCAGCGGCTCTGCGTCGAGTCGGTCTACTCGAGGTGGGCGGTGATCGCCGGACGGGGGTTCGACCGTCTCCGCTTCACGGCCCCTGTCCGGCCGGGGGACACGGTGACCGGCTCGGTACACGTGACGGAGGTGAGTCCGGACGAGACCAGAGCTCGGGTGACGATGGATCTGGAGATGCGCAACCAGGACGCGGCCGTGGTGCTGACCGCCACGATGACGGTGTTCCTGTGGCGCCGTGGACACGGGCCCACCCGCCCCCGGGAGGAGGAGGCGGGGTAGTCGGGGTGAGCCGGGTGAGGTGGGTGTGCGGTGCCCCGTGCTCAGCCACGCTCCGCGGCGACGCGGCCCATCCGTGTGAAGGCCTCGGTGAGGAGCTCCTCCGAGCACGCGAAGTTCACGCGCGCGAACCCCTTGCCCTGGGAGCCGAAGGCGGGGCCGTTGCTCAGCGCCACGCGGCCGTCGTCGAGGAACGCCGCGGCGGGGTCGTCGCCGAGGCCGGGATAGGAGCGCAGGTCCAGCCACGCCACGAACCCGGCGTCGGGCCGCCGCCACCGGGCGCGGGGGAGATGCTCGGCCATGAGCCGGTCCATCAGATCGAGGTTCGCGGCCAGTGCGGA
>NZ_JAALED010000274.1:0-3335 GCF_014145155.1 Dietzia sp. B19
CGGACGGTGGCGCCGACGAGCCACCGTCCGGGGGTCGCCCCCGGCGCCTCGATGACGATCCGGGCCGCCTCGACGCCGCGCCGACCCGAGCGGGTCTTGTCGACGTCGGCCAGACGCGGGCCGGAGCCGTAGCGACGGTTGCGGAACACGAGGCTGGCCACCCCGGTGGCGGCGACCAGCAGGACGGTGATCTCGCCGAGGGTGTCCCACGCGCGGATGTCGACCAGGGTGACGTTGACGGCGTTGGCGCCGTTGCCGATCTGGTAGGCGATGTCGGGGAAGACGAGCGAGACGGCCGGGTGCTGGCGGGCGTTGATCGCGTACGCACCGGCCACCACCACGAGCAGCCCTACGCCGATCCCGAGCCAGGCCCGCAGACGGCGGAAACCGTTCGAGAGCGGTACCTCGGCCGGCATCGTCCTCAGGACCAGCACGAACGCGACCATCAGGAGCGTCTCGACCAGGACCTGCGTGAGCGCGAGGTCCGGGGCTCCGTGGATGGCGAAGATGACGGCGACGCCGTAGCCGGTGACGGACATGCAGATCACGGCGGCGAGGCGGTTGCGCAGCACCGTGGCGGCCACCGCGGCGAGCGCCATGGGGATCATGACGATCAGCACCACCGGGTTCGCCGACAGCTCCATCCGCAGGCCCTCGCGCGTACCGGCCAGGAGCGAACCGAACGGGAAGATCACGAACGTGACCAGGATGATGCCGAGGGTGAGCGGTAGCGACCCACGCTGGATACTCGCCGTCAGGCGCAGGGACAGCAGGTCGAAGAACCGGAGGACGGCGTCGTAGATGCGGTCGGCGTTACCCAGGGCGGGCGACTCGAACTGCATCCTCTCGACGGTCCGCTGCGCCACGTAGAGCAGGGCGCCCAGCAGATAGACCACCAGGGTGAGCGCGAGCGGGATGCCTATCCCGTGCCACAGTCCCAGGTGGTAGCCCTCGGGGCCGCGCCAGGGGCTGCCGGGCGGGAATGCCACGTCGACGTACCGGGCGATCATGTTCTCGACGGGCGCGTTCCACAGCCCCAGCACCAGGCCGGACCCGGCCAGTACGGCCGGAACGGAGAGGAAGAGCGGTCCCGCGGGGCGGGAGGAGGCGACGGCGGGGCTGATGCCGTCGGGGAAGGAACTCTTGGAGCGGAACGCGCCCATCACCAGGCGCGCGGTGTAGGAGAAGGTGAGTATCGACCCCGCCACGAGCCCAGCGGTCACGACCAGCGACGGCATCCCGTGCAGGCGCTCCTCGGACAGGACGGTGGCGAACGCCGCCTCCTTCCCGACGAACCCCAGGAAGGGCGGGAGCCCGGCCATCGAGGCGGCGGCGAGGGTGAAGACCACCGCGAGGGCGGGCCGCTTACGGCCCAGTCCCGACAGGTCCCTGATCTCCCTCGTCCCGGTGGTCTTGTCGATCACGCCGACGGACATGAACAGGGCGGACTTGAACAGCGAGTGCGCGAGCAGCATCGTGAGCCCGGCGAGCATCGTGTCACGTGAGCCGATGCCCACGAGAACGAGGAGGAAGCCCAGCTGGCTCACGGTGCCGAACGCCAGCACGAGTTTGAGGTCGGTCTCCCGCAACGCGCGCCACCCGGCCATGAGGAGGGAGCTCAGACCGAGGGCGATGAGAGGCAGTTGCCAGGTGGACGAGCCCGACAGGCCCGGGGTCAGGAGCGCGACGAGGAAGACCCCGGCCTTGACCATGGCCGCGGAGTGTAGGTAGGCACTCACCGGGGTCGGGGCGGTCATGGCCCCCGGGAGCCAGAAGTGCAATGGGGCGATGGCCGACTTGCTGGCCGCGCCGACTATCACCAGGATCAGCGCCCAGTGGATGAGCGTCCCCGACGGTGGTGCCGCCACGATATCGCTGATCAGGTAGGAGCCGGCGGCCTGGCCGAGGATGATCATCCCGACGAGCATCGCGAGACCGCCGAGGGTGGTCACGAGCAGCGCCTGGGTGGCCGCGCGGCGCGCGGAGGCCCGCTCGGCGTAGTGGCCGACGAGCAGGAAACTCAGGACGGACGTGATCTCCCAGAAGATGTAGAGGAGGATCATGTTGTCGGCCACGACCAGTCCGAACATGACGCCCGCGAAGGCGACCAGCTCGGCGGCGAACAGGTGGAGACGTGGTTCGTCGTCCTTGAAGTACCAGGTGCAGTAGACCAGGACGAGCGCACCCACGCCGAGGGCGATGAGGGCCAGGAGCGCCGATAACGCGTTCATGCGCAGATCCAGCGTGAGGTGGATGCCGGGCGCCCACTGGACGGACTCGGTGGGCACGCGGTCCAGGTTGGCGGCCACCCACACCGCGCCCGCCGCGGGCACCGTGGCCAGGGCGAGGAACGCGCGACGGCCGAACCGCAACACCAGCGGGATCGCGATCATGGCGGCCACGGCATGGGCCGCGAGAATCACGATCACCGGCGACTCCTCTCGCTACGTCGAACGGACGACGACGTGCGGACGCCCCCGCCGTGTGCAGCGGGGTGCCGGTGGTCGACCGGGGTTAGGGTTCCGTGACTACTTTACAGAAGCGATCCGTGTGGCCGTGCTCAGCGCAGGTGGAGCAGGGTCGCGGCGCTCAGCAGCGCGACGATCGAGGCCTCGCCGGGGGACTGCCCGAAACCCATGGCCCATGTCGTGCGGCGACCGCAGGTGGCCTGCAGGATCGTGCACCAGGACTCGGTTCGGCCGAACGCGTCACCCTCGTACTGGTGGAACCGCTCGATCTCCACGCGGGCGCCGATCCTGCCCAGCATCTCGGACATGGCGGTGAGGTCACCGCAGGACTCGGTGGTCAGGCGGTGGGCGGTGAACTCACCCGGGGTGGAGGGGTCCCGGGTCGACAGGATCGCCTCGTAGGCGGTGATCCCGCGGCCCAGCGGCCGACGTGTGAGGTCGGCCAGGTGGAAGTGGTCGGTCGACGGCGCGTAGGTGTCGATCAGCGTGCGCCAGTCCAGTTCGGCCGCCTCGTCGGCGAAGCCGCGCGGCAACCGGCGACCGAACCGCTCGGCGAACGGGCAGGAGGTCGTCCCGGTGGTGCACGGGGTGCCCGCTCGCGTGGCAGCGCCAGGGGAGCCCTTCGAGGAACCGGGTGCGGTGGTGGTGTACATGGTGTTCTCGTCTCAGACGTCGGTGTGGGGACCGACGGAGATCGTGCAACCACGCAACGGGGGTGCCGGTCTTCAGGCCCCGTTACGTCCGGTTACTACGAGAATCTTCCGCATGACCGAGAACTGTAGACCGCGGGGACGCACGGCGGCAAGCCGCCGCGGCCAGTGGCCGGGTTTCGGGGCGCGCGGCCAGTGTCCGGGCTTCCGGGCCGCC
>NZ_JAALED010000275.1:0-12332 GCF_014145155.1 Dietzia sp. B19
CCGCCGCTCCCTCCGGCACTGCCGCCCCGTCCCGCTCCCGGCCCCGTATCGGAGTCGCGATCGAGTGTGTGGCGTCCCCGGCCCGCCCACCGGCCCCGGGCCCACCGGGCGGTCAGCCGCCCCGCAGACGGGAACGACACGCCGTTCAGGCGGGCGATCGTCTCCAGGAGCGCGTCCTCCTGCGGGGACCCGGTCTCCGGGGAGATCTGGCGGAACCACGCACGTTGTCCGTAGGGACCGGTCCACTGGCGCACCGCCGCCTCGAGGTCGTGGAGTTGGACGCCCCGTTGCCGACGCCCCGTCCACACGTCGGTCAACGCCCGGCCCATCTCCGCGTGCCAGAGCAGCGGGGGCAGGTCGTCGAGGACCACCGCCACCCCCACGTGGTTCACGGGGGAATTGGTCAGGGTCTGGATCAGCCGGTCGGCGGTCGTGCGCCCACGGAACAACCACAGGTCCCCGGTCCGGGTGCGGTGGGCCGCGGCGGCCAGCGGGACGGTGTCGAGACTCATGGTGCGATCCTGCCAGGTGCCCCGGCGAGAGGATCTACCCTTGACGCCATGGCACCCCGCGGACGGCAGTGGCTCAAGATGGTCGGCGCGGCCGGGGTGGTCGGAGTGGCCGCCACCGGGATCCTCGCCGCACGGACCGAACGCCGGCGGCAGTCGTACGAGCCGGAGGAGATCCGGGAGCGACTGCACCAGCGCTACACCCGCATCCAGTCCCGCCGGGAGGGTGGCACGGCCTGACACCCGGATCGATCCACACACCGGGTCCCGATACCCTGGCGGACACCATGTCGACGTCTCCCGCGCCCGCCCCCGAACTGCGCCGGGCCCGGCACGATCTCCTGGTCCGGCTCGACGACGTCGGCATCCTCGACGCCCACCGGTTCCGGTCGCGGATCCGCAGGGCCCGCGCCGACCAGTTGGACGACCTGGGCGGGCAGATCGACGCCGCCGCCGCTCGTCTGCGTCGGCGTGCGGAGTCGGTTCCGACCCCGGAGTATCCGGAACAACTGCCGGTCAGCGCCCGTAAGGACGAGATCGCGGCGGCGATCCGCGACAACCAGGTCGTGGTGATCGCCGGCGAGACCGGATCCGGGAAGACCACCCAGATCCCCAAGATCTGTCTGGAACTCGGCCGCGGCGTGCGCGGGATGATCGGCCACACCCAGCCCCGCAGGCTGGCGGCCCGGTCCGTCGCCGAGCGCATCGCCGAGGAACTGGGGGTGGAGACCGGCCGGCTGGTGGGGTCGGCCGTGCGCTTCGACGACCGTACCGGTGCCGACACCGCGGTCAAACTGATGACCGACGGGATACTGCTCGCCGAGATCCGACGGGACAGGCTGCTGCGCGCCTACGACACGATCATCATCGACGAGGCCCACGAACGCAGCCTCAACATCGACTTCCTGCTCGGCTACCTCCGGCAGATCCTGCCCCGGCGGCCGGACCTCAAACTCATCATCACCTCCGCCACGATCGACCCCGACCGCTTCGCCCGCCACTTCGCGGATCCGGCGGGCCATCCCGCCCCTGTCATCGAGGTCTCCGGTCGCACCTTCCCCGTGGAGATCCGGTACCGGCCGCTCCAGGTCGACCACGCGGACCGGACCATCGACCTCGACCCCCTGGACGCGCTCGCCGATGCGGTCGGCGAGCTCCTGGCCGAGGGTGACGGCGACGTACTCGTCTTCCTCTCCGGCGAACGCGAGATCCGCGACGCCGAGGAGGTGCTCCGGGGGCGGAAATTCAAGAGCACCGAGATCTTTCCGCTCTTCGCCCGACTCACCTCCGCCGAGCAGCAACGGGCCTTCCGTCAGCATTCGACCCGGCGCGTGGTCCTGTCGACCAACATCGCGGAGACCTCGGTGACGGTCCCGGGGATCCGCTACGTCGTGGACACCGGCCTCGCCCGGATCTCCCGCTATTCGACCCGCACCAAGGTCCAGAGGCTGCCGATCGAGCCGATCTCGCAGGCCTCCGCCGCACAGCGCGCCGGCCGCTGCGGCCGCGTCGCCGACGGCATCTGCATCCGTCTGTACTCGGAGGACGACTTCGACTCCCGGCCGGAGTTCACCGACCCGGAGATCCTGCGCACCAACCTGGCGTCGGTCATCCTGTCGATGGCCGATCTCGACCTGGGAGCCGTGGACGACTTCCCGTTCGTCGAACCACCCGACCGCAAGGCCGTCCGAGACGGCATGACGTTGCTCACCGAGCTCGGGGCGCTCCGGACCGACGACGACGAACGCCCGCACCTGGCCAGGGTGGGCCGCGACATGGCGTCCCTCCCCCTCGACCCGCGCCTGGCCCGGATGGTCGTGGAGGGCCACCGAAACGGCGCCCTGGGGGATGTCCTGGTCGTGGTCGCGGCCCTGACCGTGCAGGATGTCCGCGAGAGGCCCGCCGAGGAGCGCGACAAGGCGGACCAGCTCCACCGGCGCTTCGCCGACAAGTCCTCCGACTTCCTGGGCTACCTCAACCTGTGGCGCTACCTCACCGAACAGCGGCGCGAGCTCTCCGGCAGCGCGTTCCGGAAAATGTGCAAGGCCGAGTACCTGCACTGGTTGCGGATCCGCGAGTGGCAGGACCTCACCGCCCAGTTGACCAGCATGTGCCGCGAGCGGGGCTGGCATCCACCGTCCGGTCACGCCGCGGAGGACGACCTCCACAAGGCGATCCTCTCCGGACTGCTCACCAACGTCGGGATGAAGGACGAGGACACCAGGGAGTTCCGCGGCACCCGCGGTATCCGCTTCCAGGTGTTCCCCGGTTCCGATCTCGCCCGCAAGCCGCCGCGATGGATCATGGCCTCCGAGTTGGTCGAGACCTCCAGACTGTGGGCCCGGGACGTCGCGCGCATCGATCCGGTGTGGATCGAACAACTCGGGGGGCATCTCGTCCGCACCCAGTACTCAGAGCCGCACTGGTCCGACGCCCAGGGCGCGGCGATGGCCTACGAGAAGGTGCTGCTCCTGGGGCTGCCCGTGGTCGAGGCGCGTCGCATCCTCCTCTCCAGGGTCGACGCACCGCTCGCGCGGGAGATGCTCGTCCGGCACGGGATCGTCGAGGGACGATGGACCACCCGCATCCCGGTGATCATGGAGAACGCCGTGGCCGTGGAACAGGCGCGGGAGCTGGAGACCCGCAGTAGACGCCGCGACCTCGTCATCGACGACGACACCCTGGTCGGGTTCTACCTCGAGCGGCTCCCCGAGGACATCACCTCCGGCCGCCACCTGGAATCGTGGTGGCGTAAGCAGGGCCGGGAGGACCCGGATCGTCTGCGTCTTCGCCCCGAGCAGATCCGCACGTCGGACACCGCCCCGGCCGCCTCCGAGTTCCCGCCGATCTGGCGCCAGGGCGAGCGGGACTTCGAGCTCAGATACTCGTTCGACCCGGGGGTCGACTCCGACGGCATCACCGTGCGGGTCCCTCTCCCCCAGCTGTCCTCGGTCGCGACGTCCGGCTTCGAGTGGCTCGTCCCCGGCCTGCGCGAGGAGCTGTACACGGAGATGCTCCGGACGCTCCCCAAGTACCTGAGGCGTCTGTGTTCCCCGCCCGCCGAGTACGCGGCACTGCTGGCCGGTGACCTCGCCCCGCGGTCGGCACCGCTCCCCGTGGCGCTCGCCGCCGCGCTCTCGGCCCGCATAGGCACGACCGTCGAGCCCCGCGAGTTCCACCCGGAACAGCTCCCCGACCATCTCCGCATGCGTTTCGAGGTGGTCGACGGTGACGAGGTCGTCGCGGCCGGTACGGACCTGGGAGCACTACGCAGTCGGTTGGTGGACAAGGTCCGTGCCACGCTCAACTCCAGACTCGTCCCCGATGACGGACCTCATCGGGCGTGGACCGCGGACACGATCGGGGACCTGTCGCCCTCGATCACCGGCACGGTCGACGGTGTGGAGGTGACGGTCTACCCGGCCCTGCAGGTCCGCCCCGACGGCATCCACCGGATCGCCTGCGCCACAGAGACGGAACGTCGAGCCGCGCAGACGACAGCGGTACTGACCCTGATCTCAGCGGACCTGATCTCGGCGGCATCGATAGTCCGGGGTCGTCCGGTCGAGCAACGCCTCGCGCTCACCCAGTATCCCCACGAGGGTGCCGATGGACTGGTCTCGGACGCGGCGCTGGCGGCGTGCGGGCGGCTGATCGCCGGACGCAGAGGAGAGCCGGTACTCACCGTGCACGACTTCGACGAGGTGCGCGCGCGCGCCCGATCCGAGGCGCCGGCCGCCATCACGGCCTCGATCTCCGCCGCCCTTCCGGCGTTGGTCGCCGCGCAGTCGGTCTCCGCCCGGCTGGACCAGGTACCACGCGACCTCGCGGACGACGTCAGGCCCGCTCTGGACTTCCTCGTGGGAAAGGGATTCCTCGCCCGACACCCGGCGGAGGTCCTCCCGCAACTGGAACGCCACGTGAGGGCGATCGACCTCAGGCTGGACCTCGCGGAGAAGTCACCGTCGAGGTACCGGGAGCTCGCCGCCCGGTTGGAGAAGTCGGAGGCCACTGTCGCGGAGGCGACGGCGGCGCTCCGCCGACGACCGGGTGGGGCGCGGGCAGCCCGGGATCTCCGGTGGATGTTGGCCGAATACCGTGTCGGCCTCTTCGCGCAGTCTCTGGGTACCGCGCGCCCGGTCTCCGCCGAGAGGATCGAGAAGGCGGTCGCCGCCGCGCTCTCCCGGCGGAACGCGCGTTGAGCCCTCACACCGCCCGTACACAGGAGCCGATCCCGGTGCGACGCGGAGACGACCGGGACTAGTGAGCAGCGTGCCGTTCGCGAAGGGCGATGATCTCGCTCTCGAAATCCGCAGCGGAACTGAATTGTTTGTACACGGAGGCGAATCGCAGATACGCGACCTCGTCCAGATCTTGTAGAGGCCCCAGGATCGCCAGCCCGATCTCGTGAGCGGGGACCTCTGAGGCGCCGCCGGCCCGGACAGCGTCTTCGACCTGCTGCGCGAGCCGCCGGAGCGCGTCCTCGTCGACCGACCTCCCCTGGCACGCGCGTCGCACACCGCGGACCACTTTGTCGCGGCTGAAACGCTCCGTCACACCGTTGCGCTTGAGGACGGTCAACAACGGGGTCTCGAGGGTGGTGAACCGGTGTCCGCAGTCGGGGCACTCGCGTCGACGCCGGATCGCCTGCCCTTCGTCGACCGACCGCGAGTCGATCACCCGTGAGTCCTCGTGGTGACATATGGGGCAGTACATTCCAGCTTCGCCATTCGTCGACCTGGTCCGAACCGCTCCGCCGGCCGGAGCCGACGGCGGTGCGGGGGCGACGGGCCGCCGTCCCGGGTCCATTCTAGGAGGCGATACCGTGGGTCACGCGTAGGCGGGCCCGCCCAGGAGTGCCAATGCGAGCAGCATCAGGATTCCGAAGACGATTCCACAGGCCACCAGAGCCCACGTCGGCACATCGTCCACCACCGGCGCACTCGACCTCGCCTCGCTACCGCATGCCCTGACCCTTTCCGCGGACGCGGGGCGGACGAGCACTCGCCGTCCGGGCGCCACCGACCGCGTGGCCGTCTGGCGCCCCCGGTCGAGCGTGCGGATGACGGGACGGGCCCCGGCATCAGGGCGGGGACGCACCCTGGACGAAACGGGCCGGTCGTGATCGGTCACGCAGACCTCCGTCCAGGGCACGGAGGGACGCGATCGTGGCTGCATCTCCATAACGGTCATGAGAACTCCCAACTCGATACGGTGTGCGAACCTCATTCGCACGCCCGTGTGCCTTGGTGTGCACATCTGTTCGAACCCGAACCTGCCTAGAGTTGTATCACGCGGGTCCGACAGAGTCGACATTCGTGGCGACATTTCTTCGAACACCTGTGTGGCGCTCACGTCCGACGGGCAGTAGGGTGTACACAGATAGCGACGTCGAACACCCATTCGCCGAAGGGACCCCCACATGCCCAAGCCCGACTTCGAGGCCCTGACGACCCGCCAGAAGAGCGTTCTGTTGCACATCCACGACACGGTCAAGGACCGGGGCTATCCCCCGAGCATCCGAGAGATCGGTGACGCCGTCGGTCTGCAGTCGACCTCCTCGGTGGCCCACCAGTTGCGGACGTTGGAGAAGAAGGGCTTCCTGACCCGTGATCCGCACAAGCCGCGGGCGGTCGACGTCCACGGCGTCCCGGGGCAGCGGTCCCGAGGTCGTCGCGCGCCCGTCCAGGAGGAGACGCGTCCCAGCGGGGCCGTGGAACCCGTCTACGTCCCTGTCCTGGGGCGGATCGCGGCCGGCGGTCCGATCCTCGCCGAGCAGGCGGTGGAGGAGGTCTTCCCCCTCCCCTCCGACCTGGTGGGTTCCGGGGACCTGTTCATGCTCAGAGTGGTCGGCGAGTCGATGATCGACGCCGCGATCTGTGACGGGGACTACGTGGTGGTGCGCCGTCAGAACGTCGCGGACAACGGCGAGATCGTGGCGGCGATGATCGACGGGGAGGCCACGGTCAAGACTTTCCGCCGGGATTCGAGCGGGGTGTGGCTCCTGCCCCACAACCCGTCGTTCAGTCCGATTCCCGGGGAGCACGCGACGATCCTCGGAAAGGTCGTCACGGTCTTCCGCAAGCTCTGAACCGGCCGGAACCGGGTGTCGCCTGATCCGTCGACGGGGTCAGGCGACACCGTCACGGGATCCGGGGACCCGATACTCCCCGAGCTCTCCGGCCACGGAGGCCGGAAGCCGGACCACGATCCTCGTGCCGTCCTTCGTGTGATCCTCGTCCACCACGGCGCCCTCCGCGTGGACACGGGAGACCACATCACCCCGGGTGAACGGGATCTCGAGTGTGACCTCCGTGTCCCCGGAGGCGACCACCCGCATTATTCGGTCGAGGAGCTCGTCGAACCCCTCACCCGTCGCCGCCGAGACGAAGACCGCGTCCGGCAGGGCGTGGTGCAGTTCCGTCAACACCACCGGGTCAGCGACGTCGACCTTGTTGATCACCACGAGTTCGCGGGGCCTCTCGGCCTTCTGCTCTTCCACGACGTCGTTGATGACGGTGCGGACGGCCTCGATCTGGCGCAGGGGGAAGGCGTCCGATCCGTCGACCACGTGCAGGAGCAGCTCGGAGTCCACGACCTCCTCCAACGTCGAGCGGAACGCCTCGACGAGCTGGGTCGGGAGGTGTCGGACGAATCCGACCGTATCTGTGAAGACCACTACCCGCCCGTCGGGGAGCTCGGACCGCCGTGTGGTGGGGTCCAGCGTGGCGAACAGTGCGTTCTGGACCAGTACGCCCGCACCGGTCAAGCGGTTGAGCAGGCTCGACTTCCCGGCGTTGGTGTACCCGGCGATCGCGATCGACGGCACCGGGGTGGCGCGACGGCGATGCCGCTTGGTGTCCCGGGCCTGCTTCATGCCCTTGATCTCACGGCGCAGTCTCGCCGTGCGCTCCCGGATTCGGCGGCGGTCCGTCTCGATCTTGGTCTCACCGGGACCACGGAGTCCGACGCCTCCGTTGCTGCCCGCCCGGCCACCCGCCTGCCGGGAGAGTGCCTCACCCCAGCCACGCAGTCGCGGGAGCATGTACTCCATCTGCGCCAAGGACACCTGGGCCTTACCCTCACGGCTGGTCGCGTGTTGGGCGAAGATGTCGAGGATCAGCGCGGTGCGGTCGATCACCTTGACGTTGACGACCTTCTCGAGCGCGATGAGCTGACCCGGCGTGAGCTCGCCGTCGCAGATCACCGTGTCCGCCCCCGTCGCGGTGATCACGTCCTTCAGGGTCTTGGCCTTCCCCGAACCGATGTAGGTGGCGGGGTCCGGCTTGTCGCGGCGCTGGATCAGCGCGTCGCAGACCTCGGAGCCTGCGGTCTCGGCGAGCTGTGCCAACTCGGCCATCGCGGCCTCCGCCTGGGCGGCGGTGCCCTCGGTCCAGACCCCGACCAGCACGACCCGCTCGAGGCGGAGTTGGCGGTACTCGGCGTCGTTGACGTCCTGGAGTTCGGTCGACAACCCGACGACCCGGCGCAGCGAGGAGCGCTCCTCGAGCTGGAATTCTCCGACCGAAGGGTCATGGTCTCGTGTGGCCCGGTCAGGGGCGGTGTCATCGATAGTCATTCACCGGCATCATCTCACAATTCCGGTCGGGACGCCTCCGTGCGGCGCGCGGGTAGCGGTCGCCGGTACCGCCCCTCGGCGACGATCACGGACGGCCCCGTCAGAGTGGAACCCACGCCGGTCAGGGCCACCGCGACCTCTCCCCCGGGAACGGACACCACCACGTCACCGGTGGCCTGTCCGGCGTCGGCGAGGGCCGCGACGGCCGTGGCGACGATTCCGGTGCCGCAGGACATCGTCTCCCCGGATCCTCGCTCGTGGACGCGCATCGACACCCGACCGTCGGTGAGCGGGGTGGCGATCTCCACGTTGACGCCGGCGGGGAAGAAGCCGGTGTCGAACTCGGGCGCCTCGTGCACCGGCAGTTCGCGCAACCCGTCGGCCCCCAGGCCCGGGACCACGCACGCGAGGTGGGGGTTACCCATGTCGACGGCGAGTCCGGCGTACACCCGGCCACCGAGCTCCACGGACGAGACCCCGAAAAGCCGGGGCTCGCCCATGTCCACACGGACCACGGCCTGGTCACCGTCATGGATCAGAATATCGGCGGGCCGAGGACCGGATCGTGTGCCCACGGGGATCCGGCCGGCCCCGACCCTGCCGGTCGCCACCAGGGCGTGGGCGAACACCCTGACCCCGTTCCCGCACATCTCCGCGATCGATCCGTCTGCGTTCCGGTAGTCCATGAACCAGTCCGCGGCGTCGACGCCCTCCGGGAGGACGGCGAGGACGCCCTGGTCGACCAGTGCACCCGCGGTGGCGATGCGCAGCACCCCGTCGGCGCCGAGGCCGGCCCGTCTGTCGCAGACGGCGCGCACCAGGTCCTCGTCGAGGTCCACCTCCGCGTGGTCGTCGGGCAGGACCACGAAGTCGTTGAGCGTTCCGTGCCCCTTGATAAAGGCGAGGCCGTCGAGAGTGGCGGTCGGGGGCGCGGGTGTCATGCCATCAGATCCTAGCCAATCCGACCGCCGTTCCACGCTGCGGAAAACCCGGATGATCCCTCGGCAGGGGGGCACTACAGTCGGAGGCGAGAACGGTCCCTATGTGAGGAGAGCATCGATGTCCGAACGCATCACCGTCGGCGACGTCCAGGTCGACGAGGTCCTGTACGACTTCGTCAACACCCAGGCGATCCCGGGCACCGGGGTCGATCCCGACGCGTTCTGGGCGGGAGTCTCCGAGATCTTCACCGACCTGGCCCCGCGCAACCGCGAGCTGCTCGCCGTCCGCGACGACCTGCAGTCGAGGATCGACTCCTGGCACCACGAGAACCCCGCCCCGATCGACCCGGCCACCTACCGTGCGTTCCTGCAGGAGATCGGCTACCTGGTCCCGGAGCCGGACTCCGTTCAGGTCAGCACCCAGAACGTGGACGACGAGATCGCCACGGTCGCGGGCCCCCAGTTGGTCGTGCCGATCATGAACGCGCGTTTCGCGATCAACGCCGCCAACGCCCGGTGGGGTTCGTTGTACGACGCGCTCTACGGCACCGACGCGATCCCGGAGTCCGGTGGGGCCGAGCAGGGGTCCTCCTACAACAAGGTCCGCGGGGACCGCGTCATCGCCTGGGCCCGCGAGTTCCTCGACGACGCCGCGCCGCTCGACTCCGGCAGTCACGTCGGCACCACGGGCTACACCGTGGTGGACGGCCGACTGCAGGTGACACTCGCCGACGGGGCGACGACAGGCCTCGCCGATCCCGCACAGTTCGTCGGCTACCTGGGCGACGGCGCCGCCCCGACCTCGGTCCTCCTGCGCAACAACGGCCTTCACGTGGAGGTCCAGATCGACGCCGACTCACCGATCGGATCGACCGACTCCGCCGGCGTCAAGGACGTTGTCCTGGAGTCCGCCGTCTCCACCATCATGGACTTCGAGGACTCCGTCGCGGCCGTCGACGCCGAGGACAAGACCCACGGCTACCGCAACTGGCTGGGTCTGATGAAGGGCGACCTCTCCGAGGAGATCAGCAAGGGCGACAAGACCTTCACCCGCGTCCTCCACGACGACCGGGTCTTCACCGCGCCCGACGGATCCGGCGAGGTCCGGCTCCACGGCCGCTCGATGCTCTTCGTCCGCAATGTGGGGCATCTCATGACCACCCCCGCGGTCCTCGACGCGGACGGGAACGAGTTGCCCGAGGGCATCCTCGACGCCCTGATCACCTCGCTGGCGGGCATGCACGGCATCGCGCCGGGCAACGAGCGCGGCAACAGCCGCACCGGGTCCATCTACATCGTCAAGCCCAAGCAGCACGGCCCGGCCGAGGTGGCCTTCACCACCGAGCTGTTCGGCCGGGTCGAGGCGCTCCTCGGTCTGCCGGAGAACACCCTCAAGGTGGGCATCATGGACGAGGAGCGGCGCACCTCGGTCAACCTCGCCGCCTGCATCGCCGAGGCCACCGATCGCGTCGTCTTCATCAACACCGGCTTCCTCGACCGGACCGGGGACGAGATCCACACCTCCATGGAGGCCGGCCCGATGATCCGCAAGGGTGAGATGAAGTCCGCCCGCTGGATGACCGCCTACGAGGACTTCAACGTCGACACCGGCCTGGCCTGCGGTCTGCGCGGTCGCGCGCAGATCGGGAAGGGCATGTGGGCCAAGACCGGCCTCATGGCCGAGATGCTCGCCGAGAAGATCGGGCAGCCGAGGGCCGGCGCCAACACCGCGTGGGTGCCGTCGCCGACCGGCGCGACCCTCCACGCGACCCACTACCACCGGGTGAACGTGATGTCCCGACAGGAGGAACTCCTCGCCGGCGGACCGCGCGCGAGCGTCGACGACATCCTCAGCGTCCCCCTCGCGACCGACACGAACTGGACCGACGCCGAGAAGAAGGAGGAGGTCGACAACTCGTGCCAGACCATCCTCGGTTATGTCGTCCGGTGGGTCGAACAGGGCATCGGCGTCTCGAAGGTGCCGGACATCCACGACGTCAACCTGATGGAGGACCGCGCCACCCTGCGGATCTCCTCGCAGATGCTCGCCAACTGGATCCGTCACGACATCATCACGGCCGAGGACGTCGAGGACTCGTTGCGCCGGATGGCGGAGATCGTCGACCAGCAGAACGCCGGTGACGAGGCATACCGGAACATGGCGCCGGACTTCGACTCGTCGATCGCCTGGCAGGCCGCCCGCGAGCTCATCCTCGAGGGGACCGGGCAGCCCTCGGGCTACACCGAGCCGATCCTGCACCGTCGCCGCCGCGAGTTCAAGGCCGCCAACGGGCTGTAGAACGGCCCCGCCGCGAAGCCCCGGAAGGATCCGCTGCCCGCACACCGGGATCCGCTCCCCCCACAGGGGTAGCGGATCCCGGGCCGGGGCGGCGGATCCTTCCGCGTCAGGGGTGCAGGTCCGCGACGGCCGCCCTGAGCACCCCGACGGCGGCGTCGCGGCGCTCCTCGGTGAACCTCGCCTCGGGCCCCGACGCGGACACCGCGACCGCGGCGTCCCCGACCCCCACCGTGATCGCGACACAGCGGACGCCCTCCTCCTGTTCCGACTCGTCGGTGGCGAACCCCACCCTGCGTACGCGGGCGAGCTCGTCCAACAACCGGTCCGGGTCGACGATGGTGGCATCCGTGTACCCGGGCATGCCGGTCCGTTCCAGCATCGCGCGGACCTCGTCGTCGTCGTCCCGGGCGACCAACGCCTTCCCCACCGCCGTGCAGTGCACGTGCACCCGACGGCCCACCTCGGTGAACATCCGCATCGAGTGCGGCGACGGGACCTGGGCGAGGTACACGACACCGTCCCCCTCACGAACGGCGAGGTTGGCGGTCTCGCCGGTCCCGTCGACCACGGCCGCGAGCACCGGCTGGGCCCACGACCACGTCGCCCTCCCCGCGACCTCGCCGATCCGCTGCAATCGGGGGCCGAGCAGATAGTCGCGGCGCGCGTCCCGGCGGAGGTGACCCGACTCGGCGAGCGTCCCGCACAGCCGGTGGACGGTGGCCGCGGCCAGACCCGTGTCGGCGCACAGCTCCCCGAGGGACGCGCGGCCGCCCCGCCGGGCCAACGAGTCGAGGAGGGCGAACGCCCGGTCGACCGACTGGACGCGGGTGCGGCCGGGGTTCGAGGCGCTCATCGCGGAGCCTCACCGAGGAGCTCGAGTGCTGTCTCCACAGGGGTCCGTCCACCGCGGGGCGTGCCGTCGACCTGGCGGGTGTCGGTGTCGATCCACCTGATGCGGTGATCACGCCCGAACCACGACCGCTGCCTGCGCACGTACCGGCGGA
>NZ_JAALED010000275.1:12380-21336 GCF_014145155.1 Dietzia sp. B19
CGGGCGCGGGCCACCCCCTCGTCGTCGATCCCCAGCTCGTCGTCCATCTCGTCGAGAACCTGCGCGTACCCGATGGCCCGCCGGGCCGTCACGCCCTCGAGCAGTCCGAGCCCGACGAGCCCACGCACCTCGTCGATCAGCCCGTCGGCGAACATGCGCCCGGTACGGGCGTCCAGCCGGTCATCGAGCTCGGGAAGCGCGCACCGTAGGCCGAGCAGCCGCGTGCCCCACCGAGGTGCGCCGATGGTCGGTCTCGAGGCGGAGAACGGCTGACCGGTCAGCTCCACCACCTCCAGTGCCCGAACAGTCCGGCGGGGATCGGTCGGCAGGATGGTCCGAGCGGCCTCGGGGTCCGCGCGGGCGAGCTCGGCGTGCAACGCCCGGACCCCGATCTCCTCGAGGCGCCGTTCGTAGCGCGCCCGGACCGCGGGATCCGTGTCGGGGATGGACCAGCCGTCGACCAGGGCCTGGATGTACATCATCGATCCTCCGCACAGGATCGGCACGTTCCCGCGCTCCCGGATCTCCGCGATCTCGCGCTCGGCCTCGCGACGGAAGTCGGCGACGCTCGCGGTCTCGGTCACCTCGAGGACGTCGAGCCTGTGATGCGGGATGCCACGTCGGAGGGACGGCGGGAGCTTCGCGGTACCGATGTCCATGCCGCGGTACTGCTGCATGGCGTCACAATTGACCACCTCCCCGCCCAGCCGCTGCGCCAGATCGAGGGCGAGGTCGGACTTCCCGGTGCCGGTCGGGCCCACCACCGCGACCGGTGCGGGGCCGCTCACCCGTGACCCCACTGACCCGGGGAATCCGACGACGACGAGAGATCCCAGCGAGCGCAGTGATACCCCACACCGAACGGCGCCCAGGACACCGACTCCACCGCAGACCTCTCCCCGACCAGCCCGGCCAGCCCGAGCCACGCGGGCCGGCTCCACCACCCCACGGCCTCCGCCACCGCGTCACCGGGATCGGGCAGCGGGCCACCGCGACGCAGCCACTCGGTGAGATCCGAGTCGAGGGCGACACCACGCGGGTCCTCGGGCACGGGTGCCCGGGGGGTGAGGGAGGCGGGACCGTCCCCCACGACGACCACGAGGGTGCCGCGCCCGGGGGGCCGAGAGACCCGTCCACCGCCGGTGACGCCCGCGAACGACCGGGGCTGGTCGATCCCGGCGCGGTCGAGCAGCCACCATGCGATCAGGGCCGCGTCGGGGACATCCTCGTACTCGGCTTCCACCGCCTCGGAACGCCCGACCCGGACCGCCGCCCCCCACCTCGACAGCGAGGAACGGACGTCACCCATCGTCCGCCCCTCGGGGTCCGAGCCGAGCACGAGCACCCTCTCGAGGCCGGACGACGCCGTCCTGAGCAGATCCAGCGCGGCGTCGACCTGGCCGGCGGTCTCCGCGGCCGCCTCTCCGGACAGTTCGGGCACCAGAACCGGTGCGCCGGGTACCAGGACGACAGGGGTGTTCACACGGAGCACCTTACTGACCTCCGCAGGAGCGCCGCCCCGGGACTCTGTCGGACTCGCTGGGGATACCCCGGCGCCCGGGCGGCGGTTGGTACACACTAGGGAGATGCCGACCCCTCACCGGGACGGCGAGGCGACGACCGGTGGGATTCCGGCGATGGTGCCGTGTCACGCGGCAGAACGAAACGAGGACCAGATGAGCGACCAGTCACCGACCACCCCCGGGGAGGCGAACCCCGGAACGTCCGCACCGACCCCCACTCCGACCCCGGGCCCGCGTCCCGGTGCGCCGTCCCCCGCAGCACTGGCCCGGAAGGTGGCACCGCGAGCGGTGGCGGCCCCCGAGTCGCGCATCGTCCGGGCGTCGGACCCGTCCGAATGGGGTCGGGTCGACGACTCCGGCGCCGTGTTCGTCAGGACCTCCGAGGGCGAACGCCAGGTCGGCTCCTGGCAGGCGGGTGCACCCGAGGAAGGTCTGGCCCACTTCGGCCTCCGGTACGACGACCTGGTCGCGGAGGTCTCACTCCTCGAAGCGCGACTCGACTCGCACCCACAGGACGCGCGCAAGACCCGGGCCTCCGCCGAGGCCCTCGCCGAGCAGCTCCCCTCCGCTGCGGCCGTGGGGGATCTCGACGCCCTCGCGACCCGACTCGCCACCGTGGTCGAGCGCTCCGGCGCTGTCGAGGTCGAGGCGCGCCAACGCAAGGACGAGGAGCGCGCCACCGCGATCGCCCGCAAGGAGGCGCTGGCCGTCGAGGCGGAGGAGATCGGTGAGTCGTCCACCCAGTGGAAGGCCGCCGGCGATCGCCTCAGGGAGATCCTCGACGAGTGGAAGACCATTCGCGGCATCGACCGCAAGACCGACGACGCACTGTGGAAGCGCTTCTCCAAGGCCCGCGAGGCGTTCAACCGGCGCCGTGGTTCCCACTTCGCGGAACTCGACCGCACCCGCGCCTCCGTCAAGCGCGTCAAGGAGGAGCTGGTCGAACGAGCCGAAGCCATCTCGGCCTCGACCGACTGGAACGACACGGCCACCGCGTTCAGGCGCCTCATGGACGAGTGGAAAGCCGCGGGCCGCGCTCCCCGCGAGGCCGACGACGCCCTGTGGAAGCGCTTCAAGGCCGCCCAGGACAGGTTCTTCGACGCCCGCCACGCCGCGGCCGCCGAGCGGGACGCGGAATTCGAGGGCAATGCGGACGCCAAGGAGGCGCTGCTCACCGAGTTCTCGGGCCGGATCAATCCCGACGAGAACCTCGACGCGGCCCGTTCGGCGCTACGGGAGCTGCAGACCCGCTGGGAGGAGATCGGCAAGGTCCCACGGGAGAGGATGGGGCAGCTCGAGGGACGGATCCGAGCCCTGGAGAAGACCGTCTCCGACGCGGCCGACGCCGAATGGCGACGGACCGACCCGGAGGCCAAGGCCCGCGCCGCCCAGTTCTGGGTGCGGGTGGACGACTTCGAGGCACAGGCGGCGAAGGCCGACGCCGCGGGCAAGTCGAAGGACGCCGAGAAGGCCCGTGCGCAGGCCATGCAGTGGAAGGAATGGGCCGAGGCCGCCGAGAACGCGGTCGACACCCGCTGATCACGCCGACAGGGCCCCACCGACACGGTGGGGCCCTGCTGCATGGGGTGGATCCGAGGGGTGCGGCGAGCTGGTTCAGTCGCCGTGGCGGACGGAGTCCTCGAGCTCGCGCTGTTCGGGAGTGCGCGCCCACAGGACGCCGGCCAGGGTCATCACCAGGAGCAGCACCAGGATCACACTGACGTACAGGCCGATCCCGGGGGCGCCGAAATCCTGGAAGTCGGGGTTCGGTCCCCGTCCGGACTGGCGAAGCCAGATCGCCAGCATCCCGTAGACCGTGGCCACGCAACTGGCGCCCCAGGCGATCCCCGCTGCCCACCACTTCTGGGTGATGATCATGACGGATCCGAACAGGATGGCGCCGACCGAATAGAGCAGGACGAAGACGTGGGAGGGCAGCGAGGTCTGCTGGTCCCGGGCCGCCTCGGTGAAGAAGAGCACGTCCAGGCCACGCACCCCGTCGCTGTGGGGAAGCGCGAGTGCGGCGGCGAGCAACACGATCAGGACGGCCGACGCGAGATAGGCCTTGCCGATGACGAGGGTGTGGCCCAGCATCCTGTCCCTGCGTCGGAACTCCGAATCCACGGTCCTGCTGGATTCCATGATCCCCTGGATGGGGTCCGGGCGGTCAGCGGTGTTCACGTGAGGCATCCCTTCTGGGTGGTGTCGGAGGCGAGGACGTCACGTCGCAGCGTGGGCAGTCCGAGCCCCACGCCGATCGGCGGGGTCTCCGGCTTCTCACCTGCCTCGTGTCTGTCACCCGCCCTGGTGGTCCGACAGGTCAGCACGCCGTCGTCGGCGAGCAGGTGGTGCGGGGCGGCGGAGGTGATTCTGGTGGTGACCACGTCGCCGGGTCGGATCCGCCCGGCGTGCTCCCCCACCGGGGCGAAGTGCACCAGGCGGCCGTCCCGGGCCCTGCCGGTCATCCGGGCGGTGGCGGCGTCCTTACGGCCCTGGTCGGCGGTGACGAGCAGCTCGACCTCACGGCCGACCTGCTGCCGGTTCTCCTCGAGGGTGATCCGCTCCTGCAGTTCGATCAGTCTCTCGTAGCGCTCCTGAACGACGGACTTGGGGATCTGGTCGGCCATCGTCGCCGCAGGGGTCCCCGGTCGCGGCGAATACTGGAACGTGAAGGCGCTCGTGAACCGGGCCTTCTCCACCACGTCGAGGGTGGCCTGGAAGTCCTCCTCGGTCTCCCCGGGGAACCCGACGATGATGTCCGTGGTGATGGCCGCGTGCGGCATCGCGGAACGCACCCTGTCCAGGATGCCCAGGAATCGCTCCGACCGGTACGAACGACGCATCGCGCGCAGGACTCGGTCCGAGCCGGACTGCAGGGGCATGTGAAGCTGTGGGCAGACGGCGGGGGTGTCGGCCATCGCCTCGATCACGTCATCGGTGAACTCCGCCGGATGTGGTGAGGTGAACCGGATCCGCTCGATGCCCTCGACCCGACCGGCGGCGCGCAGCAACTTCGCGAAGGCGCCTCTGTCGGATGGCTCGGCGGGGTCGTGGAACGATCGCCCGTAGGCGTTGACGTTCTGTCCGAGCAGGGTGACCTCGAGGACACCCTCGTCCGCCAGTGCCTTCATCTCCGCCAGGACCTCACCGGGTCTACGGTCCACCTCCTTGCCGCGGAGGGACGGGACGATGCAGAACGTGCAGGTGTTGTTGCACCCCACGGACACCGAGACCCAGCCGGCGTAGGCGGACTCCCGGGTGGCGGGGAGGGTCGAGGGGAAGTGCTGGAGCGAGTCGGCGATCTCCACCTCGGCCCGCTCGTTGTGCCGGGAGCGCTGGAGCAGCGTGGGCAGGTGCCCGAGATTGTGTGTGCCGAAGACCACGTCGACCCACGGGGCCCGCGTGACCACGACGTCCTTGTCCTTCTGCGCCAGGCATCCCCCGACCGCGATCTGCAGTCGGGGATTGGCGTCCTTCCACGGCCGCAGGTGGCCGAGCGTGCCGTACAGGCGGTTGTCCGCGTTCTCGCGAACGGCGCACGTGTTGAACACCACGAGGTCCGGCAGAGTGCCCCGGGCAGGGTCGGCCTCACCCTCGAACGGCACATACCCGGCCGCGTCGAGCACACCGGAGAGCCGCTCGGAGTCATGGACGTTCATCTGGCACCCGAAGGTCCGCACCTGGTAGGTGCGCCCCTCGACGCGCTCGACGCCGGTGTCTCCGGCCGTCGCCTGCAGGTCGGTCACGAGAGAATCCACGCAGGCCAGGGTACTCAGGGCGACACCTGGGCCGCCAATTCGGCGTCGACCACCGTCATCGCCAACCCCGTCGGATAGCCCCGGCGGGCGAGGAACGCCACCAGCCTGCGCCGTTCTCCCTGGAGATCCGCCCCGGGACCGGAGTCGACCGGGCTGCGGCTGAGCCTCGCGCGCACGAGTTCGGTGGCCTGCTGTCGGTCATCGGCCTCGTCGATGCCGGCCACCGCCCCCGCGATATGGACCTCGGCGACACCCTTCTCGCGGAGTTCACGTTCGAGTGCTCCCCGCGACCGTCCGCGTCGACGCCGCCGACCCCGGACCCATTCCGAGGCGAAGTCCGCGTCATCGAGCAGGCCCCAGGCGCGGACCCTGTCCAGCGCCTCGTCCACCGCGTCCGGCGCGTGGTCCTTACCCAGCAGCCGCTCCCGCAGTTCGTGTCGGCTCCGTGGCCGGTGGCGCAGAAGTCGGAGAGCCGCCGTCGCGGCCTCGTGGGCCTCGGGTGCCAACGGGGGCAGGTCCGAGCTACTCGACGGCCTGGCCTCCACCGCCGCGATGGCGGTGCGTAGATCGTCCGTGTCGACACCCCGCCCCGGCTCGGCCGCACACGGGTCCTGCACGCTCATCAGAACTCGACGGGCACCACGTCGATAGGCGCGTCCTCATCGGACTCCGCCTCGATCTCCGCGATCTCCGCACCCGCCCCGATATTGAGCTTGTCGAGGATCTTCCGCTCGATCTCGTCGCGGACCGAGGGGTTCTCCTTGAGGTACCGGCGGGCGTTCTCCTTGCCCTGGCCCAACTGGTCCGCCCCGTAGGTGAACCAGGAACCCGACTTCTTGACGAAGCCGTTCTCCACACCCATGTCGATGAGCGATCCCTCGCGACTGATGCCCTCGCCGTAGAGGATGTCGAACTCCGCGATCTTGAACGGGGGCGCGATCTTGTTCTTGACGACCTTGACCTTGGTGCGGTTACCCACCGCATCCGCGCCGTCCTTGAGGGTCTCGATCCGGCGCACGTCCAGGCGGACGGAGGCGTAGAACTTGAGCGCCTTACCGCCCGTGGTGGTCTCGGGCGAGCCGAACATCACCCCGATCTTCTCGCGCAGCTGGTTGATGAAGATCGCGGTGGTGTTGGTGTTGTGCAGCGCACCCGTCATCTTGCGGAGCGCCTGGCTCATCAGTCGCGCCTGCAAGCCCACGTGGCTGTCGCCCATCTCGCCCTCGATCTCCGCCCGCGGCACCAACGCCGCGACGGAGTCGACCACCAGGATGTCGATGGACCCCGACCTGACCAGCATGTCGGCGATCTCGAGCGCCTGCTCACCGGTGTCCGGCTGGGAGACGATGAGGTTGTCCGTGTCCACGCCGAGCTTGCGGGCGTACTCCGGATCCAACGCGTGCTCCGCGTCGATGAACGCGGCGATCCCGCCGGCGGCCTGCGCGTTGGCCACCGCGTGCAGCGCGACGGTCGTCTTGCCGGACGACTCCGGACCGTAGATCTCCACGACGCGGCCCCGTGGGAACCCGCCGATCCCGAGTGCCACGTCGAGGGACAGGGCACCGGACGGGATGACCTGGACCGGCGGCCGGGTGTCGTCCCCGAGCCGCATGACCGACCCCTTGCCGTAGGCCTTGTCGATCTGCGCGAGCGCCAACTCCAGCGCCTGTTCGCGGTTCTGGGCCACGCCCGTCCTGGTACCTGACTTGGCGGTGGTCTTGGGGGCCATGATGCTCTCCGTTCGTGCTCGACCTCCGGTGTCGTGCCGGACGGTCTGTGTGGTCTGCTCGCTCGCGGACGCTACGGGTCGGGTACGACAGATGCGTCTCGCACGAGCCCGGCAACCCTTCACTGTGGAGGGATGTCGCCCTGTGGACGGGCCATCCCGTCATCACATGACCCGAGTGTAGACGAACGCGTGTTCGAGATCGAACGACACGCCGCCACGGGGTCAGCGTAATGAGTCGGGAACCTCGAACTCCGAACACAGCGCCAACCAGACCTGCTTGACGGAGGCACCGGCGTCGATGGCCTCGTCGGCGGTGCGCCCGTCGAACGCGGCCAGATGATGGGACCTCACGAGATGATCGGCCCGCAGGTCCCCGAAGGCCTCGACGGTCCGGGCCCTGAACTCGGTCAGTGTCACGTGTGCCCCTTCACCACGGACGACGACGGGCCGCCGGTCAGTTCACCGGCGGCCCGTCCTCGGACGACTCACTGCTGTTCGGTCTGCGCCTGCTGCTGAGGCGGGGTGGCGGACTGCGGCTGCCCCTGGGGGAGCTGGGACGCAGAGCCGGTCCCCTGTCCGAGCTGACCACCCTCGGCCTTCATCGACGCCCGGATCTGCTCGAGACGGCTGTGCCCGGCCATCTGGGTCGAGGCCTGCTCGACCTCGAGCATCCGGCCCTGAACCGAGTTCTGGGCGAGCTCCGCCGACCCGAGGGCGTTGGCGTACCGCCGCTCGATCTTGTCGCGGACCTGGTCGAGGTTCGGGGTGTTCCCGCCCGACGAGACCTCGGACATGGACTGCAGCGACGCGCTGACCTGCTCCTGCATCTTGGCCTGCTCCAGCTGGCTGAGCAGCTTGGTCCGTTCGGCCACCTTCTGCTGGAGCACCATCGCGTTCTGCTCCACGGCCTTCTTGGCCTGGGCCGCGGCCTGGAGCGACTGGTCGTGGAGTCCCTTGAGGTCCTCGACGTTCTGCTCGGCGGTGACCAGCTGAGCGGCGAAGGCCTCCGCGGCGTTCTCGTACTCGGTCGCCTTCTGGGTGTCGCCGTTCTGATGGGCCTGCTCGGACATCTGCAGTGCCTGCCGCGTGGAGCCCTGCAGCTTCTCGATGTCGGCGAGCTGGCGGTTGAGCTTCATCTCCAGCTGCCGCTGGTTGCCGATCACGGCGGCCGCCTGCTGGGACAGCTGCTGGTGCTGCCGCTGCGCGTCCGAGATGGCCTGCTGGATCTGGACCTTGGGGTCAGCATTCTCGTCGATCTTCGAATCGAACAACGCCATGAGGTAGCGCCATGCCTTGGTGAACGGATTGGCCATCGCTGCGTAGTGTCCTTCTGCCGATTCGGACGACTGGTCGGTACCACGGTACCGAACAAGGTCGGGGGGCGACCACCGGGCGTTGCCGGGGTGGGGCTCAGGCCGCGAGGACGGGCTCCGCGACGGTGCCCGGGAGCGAGACGGTACCCGGGGGCGAGACCTCGAGGGCCGCGCGGATGAGGATCTCGCCGAGCGAGACGTCGAGCGCACCCGAGATGGACGCGAGCAACTCGCTCGAGGCCTCCTTGCGACCACGTTCGATCTCGGAGAGATACCCGGGACTCACCCGGGCGGCGTCGGCGACGTCCCGCAGGGTCCGCCCCGAATCGCCCCGCAGGCCGCGGAGCACCGTCCCGAGGGTCTCCCGCAGCAGCGGGGGCCCGCTCCGGTGGTCCGGTCGGGGCAGCGTGGTCATCTGGATGTTCGGCATCACGGGGTACAACGCCTCACGTCGCCGATTCGTTCCCGACCTCGTCGGCGATCCCCACCAGCAGATCGAGGGCGGCGGCACAGGCCGCCCGACGGATCTCGGCTCGACCGCCGTCCAGGGAGAGCTCGGTCGACCGCGCCGCGACTCCCGGCACGCAGATCCCCACGTGAACGGTCCCCACGGCCCTCCCCTCCTGGCGGTCG
>NZ_JAALED010000276.1:0-2916 GCF_014145155.1 Dietzia sp. B19
GGCCTCCGCCTCCGCGGCGGCCTCCGCGATGGCCCTGCGCCGCTCGTTCTCCTCGAACGGGTCCTGCAACGCGGAACGCTGCACCGCGTCGATGCTTCCGGCCAGTGCGCCGGGGAGCTCGGTGCCGGCGTCGGCGGCGGCGTCCTCGAGGAACCCGCCGGCCTCGGCCGAGCCCACCACCACGTCGTTCCAGAACGTCAGCTCGTGCGGGTAGAGCTCTCCGGCCTCCTGGCGCTCGGCCAGGGCGGCGAAGAACCCGCCGGCGAACTGCACGCTGAGGACCGGGAAGATGTACTCGGGGATCGAGAGCGAGCCGAGCCCGATGGTGCCCGACCCGATCGAGCCGGTCGGGTTGACGTAGACGGACCCGGGCAGGCTGCCGGAGGAGGCCACGGAGGCCACCGCGGATCCACCCGCCGACCCCAGCGCCTCGAGCGGCGCCACCGAGCCCAGGACCTGGCCGACGGACAGCGCGGTGTCCGGCACCACTCCGCTCCCGATGTCCCGCAACCCCTCGGATCCCGCGCCGAAGCCGGGGTTGCCGACCACGATCTCCTCGGGGATCAGGCCGGTCAAGCCGTCGACGCTGCTGTTGCCGGTCTGGGTGGGCACCGAGGAGTCGGAACCCGAGGTCTCCTGGCCGTGCACCACGGCCGGGGTCGCGACCGCCGCCAGGGCGGTCGCGGCGACGACGGCGCCGATGCGCCTGGTCCGGAGTCCGGAACCACGGTTCTGGGGCATCTGTGCTGGCCTCTCGTCATGAGCAGGGCCCTACCGGCCCACGCACGCAAAGCGTACTACTACAGGGCCGATCCGGACTGCCGGGCCGGGCCCCGCCGCGGGGCCGGCCCCTACTGGAGTGCCGAACTCAGTCGCGCGACGTTGTCGACGTACCGCCCCGGCCAGGGACGGCGCTGCCAGGTATCCAGGCCGAGAGGCGTGCTCTCCTCGAGGTAGGCGTCCACCGCGTCGTTCATCTCGGTCAGCGCCTCCCCGCCGAGCACCAGCAGGCTGATCTCGAAGTTCAGGTTGAACGACCGCTGGTCCATGTTGCTCGACCCCACCACACCGCCGTAGTCGTCGATCAACATCATCTTGGTGTGCAGTACCGCCGGCGAGCGGAACCTGTTGATCCGCACCCCGGCCTCGAGGAGTGCACGGTAGTAGGACCGCTGGGCGTGGTGGACCATGAACTGGTCCGCGTGTTCGGGGACGAACAACTCCACGTCGACACCTCTGTAGGACGCGGAGGTGATCGAGTGGAGCAACGCCTCGTCCGGGACGAAGTACGGGCTGACGATCCTGATCCTGTGCTCGGCCTGGCCGATGAGCTGGGTGAACATGCGCAGGTTCGGCTGCGTGCGGTATCCGGGCCCCGAGGGGACGAGCTGGAAGGCGCTGACCGGGTCGCCGGCGGTGGGGTCGCCTCCCGCGCCTCCGGCACCGACCGACGTGCCGCGGGAGAGCTCCTCGAAAGTCTCGATGACCTCACCGCTCTCGGAGTACCAGTCCACCGCGAACACCCCGTTCATCGCCTGGACGATCTCACCCCGGACCTCCATCATGAGGTCCACCCACTCCCGGCCGAGGCGGGTGTTGCGGGGGCTGCCGTAGTTCCGGGCGATGAGGTTCTGCGAGCCGATGAACCCGTGGTCGCCGTCGACGATGAGCATCTTGCGGTGGTTGCGCAGGTCGGGCCGGCGGAACCTCCCGACGAACGGGTTGATCGGCAGCATGAGGTGCATCTCGACCGGCGAGTGGCGCAACCTCCGTCGTAGCACCTTGAAGCCCCGGTACCGCAGGGACCCGAGGTGGTCGACCAGCACCCGGACCGTCACCCCCCTCTCCGCCGCCTCGACCGCGGCGGTGAAGAACTCGTCGGTCTCGTCGTCCCAGGACTGGGCGTAGAACTCGATGTGCACGTGGTCCCGGGCGGACCGCACCGCGTCCGTCATCGTGGCGAGCGAGGCCGCGTAGTCCGAGTACAGCCCCACGAACTCGCCGGACATGCACGGGATCGCGGTGAGGTTCCGGTTCATCTCGAGAACCGTCCGCACCCCGGGCGGGATCCGCACGCTGTCGGGGACCGTGGGCCACTTCTCCAGCGCCTCCTCGTAGAGCCGGTTGGCCTCGGCCTGGATGACGTGCCGTCGGCCGGTGATGTACGGGTTTCCCAGCAGCAGGAACAGCGGCACGCCGACGATCGGGATGAACAGGATCGCCAGCAACCAGGCCTGAGAGGAGGAGGGCTGCCGATTCTCCGGCACCATGCCCAGGGCGAGGATCTTGATGGCGTACTCGGTGATGAGCAGGGCCGAGGTCACGCCCGCCGGGAACGGGAGGAACGCCAGTCGGTCGACGGCGGGGTTCATGTGGCGGATCGGGACAGGACGGCGCCCCGGGGCAGGGAGCGGGGATCGACGAACCGGCCGTCGGTCATGGTCCAGCGGACCACTCCCGCCAGGGCCCTCTGCGCGTACACCGAGTCGGCGGAACCGAGCTCCCGGGCACCGGGGAGGACGACGAACGCCTCGTCGTCCGCGACGGCGGTGAAGTCGGCCCTCAGACCCGTCCGGATCTCCCCCCGGTCCTCGAGACCGACGATCGCGGCCGTCGTCCCGGACATCCAGCCGGCCACGTCCGAGAGATCACACCCCCTCCGGCGTGCTTCCGTCCACACCACCGAGAGACCGAGTCGGGCGGAGGCGATCGCGTCGACGGTGCCGTCGCGGAGGGCGTCCCAGAGGAGTTCGCGCGTGGCGGCGTCCCGGATCGGGGGATCAAGGTCGGCGGCGGCCGCGCCCCCGTGGGTGACCTCCGAGACCAGGGCGAGCAGGTGCGGGCTCGTGGAGGCGGTCACGCGCAGCCCCTCGGCCTTGGCCCCCCGCAGCAGCGGCAGCTCCTCGGCGTCGGCGA
>NZ_JAALED010000277.1:0-7561 GCF_014145155.1 Dietzia sp. B19
CGCCGACCGCCGCGGTGGGGCGTCCCGCGGTGAGTCGCGCGGTGGCGGACGGCAGTTCGACGACCGGCGATCCGCCGGTCGCCCCGGTCAGGACGCCCGCCAGGCAGCGCGGGTCGACGAACCGGCCCTCCCCGACGAGATCGAGGCCGCAGATCTCGACATGGAGATCAGGCGGGACCTCCGTGGGCTGGACAAGGCGAACGCCGAGCTGGTGGCTCGGCACCTGGTCGCGGCGATGCATTTCGTGGACGACGATCCCGAGCTGGCCCTCGCCCACGGGCGGGCCGCGAAGAATCGCGCCGGGCGGATAGGCGTCGTCCGGGAGACCCTCGGAGTGCTCGCCTACCGGGCCCGTGAGTGGTCCGAGGCCCTCGGGGAACTGCGTGCGGCCCGACGGATCTCGGGAGGTCCCGGTCTGCTCGCGATGATGGCCGACTGCGAGCGGGGTCTCGAGCGCCCGCAGAAGGCCATCGAGCTCGCCCGGGGGGAGGAGTCCCGCCAGGTCTCCGGTGAGGACCTCGTGGAACTGCGCATCGTCGAAGCCGGTGCGCGGGTGGACATGGGCCAGCTCGATGCCGCCCTGGTGACCCTCCAGGACGCCGGAGCCGATCCGGCGGCGGTGGGCGAGGAGGCGGCACGGTTGGACTACGCGTACGCGGAGGTGCTGCTGGCGTCCGGTCGGAAGGACGAGGCCGCCGCATGGTTCGGCCATGCGGTGGCGGCCGACCCTGATCATCACACGGACGCGGAGTCGCGCCTGGCGGAGCTCGAGGACTGACCCCGGTGTCACCAGCCACTCTGTCGGATCTGCACGACGCACTTCTCGTGGACCTCGACGGGACGCTCATCCGAGGTTCCGAGCCCGTACCGGGCGCGGCCGAGGCACTGGACGCCTCGGGGCTCCCGGTGGTCTACGTGACCAACAACGCGAGCCGTGCTCCCGTCGACACCGCGGCACACCTCCGCGACCTGGGTTTCACCGCCCGCGCGTCCGATGTCATGACGAGTGCCCAGGCGGCGGTGATGATGTTGGTCGATCACGTCGACGCCGGCGCGAGGGTTCTCGTGGTGGGCCACGACAGCTTCCGCGACCTCGCCAGGGAGGCTGGCTACGAGGTCGTCCACTCGGCCGACGACCATCCGGAGGTGGTCCTCCAGGGGCTGTCCCGCGAGCTGACCTGGGGCGACCTCGCCGAGGGGTGCCTCGCGATCCGCCGTGGGGTTCCGTGGGTGGCCTCCAACACCGACACGACGCTACCCACCGAGCGGGGCCTGCTCCCCGGCAACGGCTCGCTGGTCGCGGCGCTTCGTGCGGCGACGGACCGCGAACCCGTCGTGGCGGGGAAACCGGCCGCCGGGGTGCTCAGGGCCGCCGCCGACCTCGTCGGCGCGACGCGTCCACTGGTCATCGGCGACAGGCTCGACACCGACATCGAAGGGGCGGTCGCGGCCGACATGCCCTCACTTCTGGTCCTGACCGGTGTCCACGGGACGGCCGACCTGCTGGTCGCCGAGGAGCGTCGTCGCGCCACTCACCTGGCCCGGGACCTCTCGGCGCTCGCGGCGCCGCCCGAGTCGAGTCATATCGACTCGGCCGCCGGACTCGACGCGAGGGTGCTGGACGGTTCTCTTCACCTGCAGGGGATCCCGGAGACGTTGAGTGGCGTCGACCTCGCGCGCAGCGTCATCCGTCAGGCGTGGCTGCACGGGGTGACCGCACTCGCGGATCCCGGTGACGGTGCGCGGTCGCGGCTCGCCGATGCGGGACTCGTCGTGGGCTAGCGTGGACCGCGTGAGCACTCCCGGACCGACACCACTTCCAGGCCCCGTGGGCCCGGACGTCGACGAGCTCCGCTCGGCGTTCGACGATCTCCTCGCCGACTCCGTCGGGCCGTCGACGGCCGACGGCGATGACGGCGGGGTGGTCCGCGACGATCAGGTCCGGGCCCTGGACGCCGCTCATGACCTGATCGCCCGAGCGCTCTCCGTCCTGGACGCCGCCCGCTGATGGCGGTCACACGGAGGCGCCTGGACGCCGAGCTGGTCCGCCGCAGGATGTGTGACAGTCGGGAACGGGCCCGGGACCTCATCGGCTCCGGGCGTGTGATCGTCAACGGGGTGGCGGCCAGCAAACCCGCGACCCAGGTGGAGCCCACCACCTCGATCGCGCTCGCCGCGTCGAACGAACCGGACTGGGCCTCCCGGGGAGCCCACAAACTCATCGGTGCGCTGGACGCCTTCGGTGTGCGCGTCGACGGTGCGCGCTGTCTCGACGCCGGTGCCTCCACGGGAGGCTTCACCGACGTTCTGCTCTCACGTGGTGCCGCCCGCGTCGAGGCGGTGGACGTGGGCTACGGGCAACTCGTGTGGCGCCTGCGCAGCGACGGTCGCGTCGGGGTCCACGACAAGACCAACGTGCGATCCCTCACTCCCGAGGACATCGGGGGCGAGGTGGACGTGGTGGTCTCGGACCTGTCCTTCATCTCCCTCCCGCTCGTCCTGCCCGCACTGACCGCGTGCGTCCGCACCGGTGGGGATCTGCTGCCGATGGTCAAACCGCAGTTCGAGGTGGGCCGCGAGCGGGTCGGCCAGGGTGGCGTCGTCCGCGACCCCGCCCTCCGGATCGAGGCGGTCACGGGTGTCGCGCGCGCCGCTGCGGCGCTCGGTCTGGAGGCCCTCGGCTGCGTGGCCAGCCCGCTCCCGGGGCCGTCCGGGAACGTCGAGTACTTCCTCCATCTCCGCAAGACCGGGTCGGGCGCCCCGGTGGAGCTGACCCACCAGGCGTCGGACGCCATCCACCGCGCCGTGGAGGAGGGGCCGAAATGACGGACATGACAGGTCAGGGGACGCCCCGCCGGATCCTGCTCGAGGCCAATATCGAGCGGCCGGACATCGTCGCCATCGTCGCCCAGGTCGTCGACGCCTGCGCGAACCGGGGGATCGCGGTGCGGATGCTCGCCGACACGAGTGAGAACGTCGCCACGGGGACGGGCGTGGAGTCGGTCGCCGACACTCCGCACGCCGCCGACGGGTGCGAGCTCGTCCTGGTCCTGGGTGGGGACGGGACGTTCCTGCGGGCGTGTCAGTACGCCACCGCGGCCGATGTGCCGGTGCTGGGGGTCAACCTCGGGCATGTCGGGTTCCTCGCCGAGTCCGAGGTCTCCTCGCTCCACGGCGTCGTCGAACAGATCGCCGACCGGGACTACCGGGTGGTCGAGCGCATGACGGTCGAGGCCACCGTCATGCACGGGGACACCGTCCTCGGCCACGACTGGGCGCTCAACGAGGTGAGTATCGAGAAGGTCTCCCGGCAGGGCGTCCTCGAGGCGTCGGTCGAGATCGATGGGCGACCGGTGAGCGACTACGGGTGCGACGGCATGCTCGTGTCGACCCCGACCGGGTCGACGGCCTACGCGTTCTCCGCGGGAGGGCCGATCGTCTGGCCGGAGCTCGACGCGATCCTGGTGGTCCCGAACAACGCCCATGCCCTGTTCGCCCGGCCCATGGTGGTGGCGCCGAGTTCGCGTGTCGCCGTGGAGACCGGGACCCGGTCGGGGCCCGCGGTGGTCGTGCTCGACGGGCGGCGGCTGGTCGACGCCCCCGCCGGTAGCCGCGTGGAGGTGGTGCGCGGCCGGAGGCCGGTCAAGTGGGTGCGATTGGACGACTCACCGTTCACGGACCGACTGGTGACCAAGTTCGAACTCCCGGTGACCGGGTGGCGTGGCCGGTCCGCCGCCCGCCCCCTCCCCTAGGGTGGGTGCGTGCTCACGGAACTTCGGATCAGCGGACTCGGCGTCATCGACGAGGCCGTGGCCGATTTCGCCCCGGGCCTGTCGGTCCTGACCGGTGAGACCGGCGCCGGCAAGACCATGGTCGTCACCGGTCTGAGGCTTCTGGCCGGGGGGCGCGCCGATCCGGGCCGGGTTCGCCGCGGTGCCGACAAGGCCGTGGTGGAGGGGCGGTTCGACCTGGCCGCCGCGGCGACGATGGCTTCCGAGGACAGAGAGCAGCTCGACAGACTCCTCGAGGAGGCGGACGTCGAGCTCGACGAGGACGGGACGGTGATCGCGGCCCGCAGGGTCGGCGCCGACGGACGTTCCCGGGCCCGCTTGGGTGGTCGTTCGGTCCCCGCCGGAACGCTGGCCCGGTTCTGCTCCCCGGTGCTCGCGGTCCACGGTCAGAACGACCAACTCCGCCTACTGCGTCCGGACCGGCAACGCGAGGCGGTCGACTCCCACGGGGGCGAGCCGGCACGGGCCGCACTGAGGGCATACCGAGAGACCTTCCATCGGTGGCGTGAGGCCGAGAGGTCGCTGGCAGAGCGCACCGGGCGTGCCCGCGAGCTGGCCCGCGAGGCCGACCTGCTGCGCCACGGGCTCGACGAGATCGACGCCCTGGACCCCAGACCGGGGGAGGAAGCCGAGCTCGATGCCGTCATCCGGCGTCTCACCGACTCGGAGGAGTTGCGTGAGGTGGCCGGGCAGGCGCACGAGACCCTGACGGGAGACGGAGAGACCGCGGAGCCGGTCGTCAACGTCCTGGATCAATTGCGGCAGCGGCTCGCGGGGGCGGGGGACCCCGCCCTGGATCCCATCGCCACGAGTATCGACCAGGCCGTCGCCGCGCTGGGGGACGCCGCGACCGAGCTCGGCCTCTACCTGGCCGAACTCCCGGTGGACGCGGCCGACCTCGATGCGGCACTCGAGAGACGGCATGATCTCAGGGCGCTCACCCGGAAGTACGGGACCGACGTGGACGACGTGATCGAGTGGGCCGCGAAGGCGCGCATCCGCCTGTCCGAGGTGGACACCTCCGACTCCGCTGTGGCCGACCTCACGGCCACGGTCGCGAGGCTCGCCCTCGAGCTGGAGGAGCGGGGGGCCGAGCTCACCGCCATCCGCAGGGCGGCGGGGGAGGACCTGGCACGACGCGTCACCTCGGAGCTGGCCGAGCTGTCCATGGGCGGAGCCGGGCTGGTCGTCAGGGTCACCCCTGCCGGGGACGGCCTCGCCGCCGCGACGGAGTCCGGCCTGGACGACGTGGAACTGGCTCTCGACGGGCCGTCGGGGGTCGTCCCGTTGGGCCGGGGCGCCTCCGGCGGCGAGCTGTCCAGGGTGATGCTGGCCCTGGAGGTCGTCCTGGCGGAACGTTCCGGTGGCGGGACGTTGGTGTTCGACGAGGTGGACGCAGGAGTGGGTGGACGCGCCGCGCTGAGCATCGGCAAGCGTCTGGCCAGGTTGGCCAGGACCCACCAGGTGATCGCCGTGACCCACCTCGCGCAGGTCGCCGCGTACGCGGACACGCACCTCGTGATCCACAAGGCCGCGGACTCCACGGGTGGGGACGGTGTCGTGTCCGGTGTGCGCGCGGTCGACGACTCGGACAGGGTCATCGAACTCGCGCGGATGCTCGCCGGGATGGAGGACACCGACACCGGTCTCGCGCATGCCGAGGAGCTCCTCGGCAAGGCGCAGTCGGAGAAGTCTCAAGCTCAAGTCGACCGTTAATCCGACACGCCGAACCGACCTCCCTCGTCACTCGAATCACACGCGTGATACTCGGGCACATGAAGATGACGGGTCTGCTCAATCGCCGCTCCAACGATCTCGCCGGTGTGGTCGGTACCGTCCGCCAGGTCCGGGCGGGATCACCGGTCCCCCGCAAGCTCGGCTCCAAGGACGTCGCCGTGCTCGACCTCAACCGGACGTCGGCGGCCACCGCCCGCGCCGTCGTCGAGGCCGATGTCGCCGCCGTCGTCCACGTGCCGCGCCCCGGTGAGGAGATGCTGCCCCGTGCCGCGTTCCGGATCCTCGCCTCGTCGACCATCCCCGTCATCGAGGACGCGGACCTCGCCGAGGTCGAGGACGGGACCCGGGTCCGCATCGACGAGGGCGTGGTCTACTCGGTCAAGACCGAGGGCCAGCTGGCCACCGGCCGTGAGGTCGGCCCCGAGACCCTCCTCTCCGAGGTCCACGCCGCGGAGAACGGGTACGTCGAGTCCGCGCTGGCGCACCTGGCCAACGCCACGGAGTTCCTCAGCCTCGAGCACCAGTTGCTCCTCGACGGCGAGGGCCTTCCCGGGATCGACGTGGACTTCACCGGTCGCCACGTGGTGGTGGTGACCGGGGACCGGGCCTCGGAGGCGCAGCTCTCCGATCTCAAGCCCTTCATGAAGGAGTACCGACCGCTGGTCGTGGGTGTGGACGGGGGGGCCGAACTGCTGCGTGCGGCCCGGATCTCCGCCGACGTCGTGGTCGCGACCCCCACCGGGGTCTCCGACGAGGTGCTCACGGACGGCGCGGTCCTGGTCGTGCCGGCGGATCGCGACGGCAGGGCCGAGGGGCTCGAGCGGGTCACGGAGCTGGGCGTGGGGGCCACCACGTTCCCCGCCGCGGCGACCGCACGCGACATGGCCCTGCTGCTGGCCTTCCACGGCGGAGCCGAGATGATCGTGGTGACCGGCGACGACCGCGGACTCGAGAACGCGTTCGGCGCCTCCTCCGCACCGTCGTCGACCATGGTCGACACCGCCGTGTCGTCCCGCCTCGTCCACGCCGACGCGTGTGCGACTCTGTACCGCTCGCGAGGTGCCGGGATCGGGCTGGCCCTCGTGGTGCTCGCGGCGCTCATCGCGGTGGCCGCGGTGGTGGTCGCCCGCGACTCCGCCCAGGACCTGCTCATCTGGGCCATCGACGTATGGAACACCTTCGCCCTCTGGGTCCAGGGGCTCGTCCGTTGATCTCTCTGCGTCGCCACGTTCTCACGCTGGTCGCCGTGTTCCTGGCCCTGGGGCTGGGGGTGGTCCTGGGGTCGACGTCCGTGGCGACGTCGATCCGGGACGCGGTGGTCGACCGCGAGGAGACGACGGCGGCGCAACTCGAGTCGACCCGGGCCGAGTCGGCCGAACGGCGACTCGCCGTCGACCGGCTCGACGACATGGCCGGTGAGCTCGCCCGGCCGGTACTGGACGGCACCCTCGAGGATCGCCCCGTGCTGGTCGTGGTGGCCCCCGGGGCGTCCGACGAGGACGTCAGCGCCGCCGTCGACGTCATCGGTGCGGCCGGCGGCATCGCCGCAGGACGGGTGACACTCACCGACAAGGCCGTCGACCCGGATGCCGACGCCGAGGTCCAGGCACTCGTGGCCAACCTGCCGATCGGAGACGCACCGGCCACCGATGCGGACCTGGGGACCCAACTGGGCACCGCCGTGGGCCGTGCCGGGTTGCTGCGGACCGAGGACGCGGAACCACACCTCGACGACGACGACCGCGAGACGGTCCTCACCACCCTGTCGGACGCGGGACTCGTCGAGTTCGAACCCGGCACCCTGAGACCAGGTCAGCTGGCGCTGGTCGTCACAGGCCCCGGCGAGGCCGAGTCGACCGCGGTCCGGGTGGCCTCGTTCGCGCGGACCCTGGACCGCGAGGGCGCGGGAGCGGTCGTGTCGGCCGAACTCACGGGCGCTCAGGGGTACGACGCGGTCACCGTGCTGCGCTCCTCCGGCGAGGACGGTGTCTCGACCGTCGACTCCGCGGGCTCGGACTCCGGCCGGCTGGCCA
>NZ_JAALED010000278.1:0-1291 GCF_014145155.1 Dietzia sp. B19
CGCGGCCACGATGGCGGCCGCCACCCCGAGGAGCGTGATGACGGGCATGGCCCACCCCGTGCCCCGGGTCGCGTGGGCCCCGGTCGGGGTCGGCTCGGTCGGGGACGCCTCGGTCCGGTGCGGTGTCGACTGGTCCATGGTGACGACCGTAGCGGCAGCACACCGGGGTGGCGACCCGGCGCGGGTCGCGGCGACCGGATGCACGGGACGGCGCCGACGTGCAAGGTGGGAGACATGACCACATCTACGAGCGTCACCGTCGAGCGCGTGATCGACCACTCGGCGGCCGAGATCTTCGACATCCTCACCAACCCGGAGAACCACGCCAGGCTGGACGGCTCGGGCTTCGTCCGCGGGGACTACAAGTCCGACCGGATCCAGCAGGTGGGCGACGTGTTCTCCATGGACATGGAGGGTGAGCACATGGGTGGCGAGTACCGCACCGAGAACCACGTCACCGGCTACGGCAAGGACAAGATCCTGGCGTGGCAGACCGCGCCCGCCGGCACCGAGCCCCCCGGCTGGGAGTGGGTCTGGGAGCTCGAGAGCCGCGGGCCCGAGTCGACGCTGGTCCGCCTGACCTACGACTGGGGCAAGGTCACCGACAAGGAGATCCTCAAGAAGGTGTCCTTCCCGCTGGTGTCCGAGCAGCAGCTCGAGGACTCGCTGTCCAACCTCGCCGCCGCGGTGGCCGGCTGAGCCGTTCACCCCGTGGTCGTCAGCTCCCGCAGGTGGTCAGCGCCCGCAGCATCTCGCCCCAGTGGGCCAGCGGCAGCAGGTGGCCCTCACCCGCGTAGACCGTGAGGTCGACCGCGCCCAGGTGCTCGGCCAGCCATCGCCCGTTGGCCGGTGGGGCCATCTCGTCGTCGTCGCCGTACCAGAGGTGCACGTGCGCGCGGACGTCTTCGACCCGGAAGCCCCACGGGCCGACGAAGGCCACGTTGTCCCACGCGATCGCCCCGGTGCCCTGCCGGAGCGCCTCGCGGAAGTTCACGAACAGGGCCCGCCGGGCCGCGGGGTCGGCGATCACCGCCGCGTCGCTGTCCGCCCACATCCAGTCGACCCACGGCGCGGTCTCGTCGTCCCTGACCGAGAGCATCGCGTCGAGGATCCCGGAGTTGCCGGACCGGAACAGCTCGGCCGCGCGGGCGGGGTCCCCCGGTAAGTGGGAGAGCGCCTCGAGATCTCCCGCGGTCAGCGCCTCGCGCGCCCCGGGCATCCGATCGAACGGGGCCAGGCCGCCGGCGATTCCCACCCGCATGACGCGATCGGGCGCTGCGGCGGCGGTGGC
>NZ_JAALED010000279.1:0-1569 GCF_014145155.1 Dietzia sp. B19
GCAGCGGCGTCGCCCGGACCGCGGCCGGCCCGCTGACGTGCGGCACCTGCGCGACGACCCCCGCGAGTCGCTCCCCTGTTCCGGCGAGCGTGAGGACGTGGCCGCCCGAGAACGACGTGCCCCACGCGATGACACGGTCCGGGTCGACGCCGGTCAGTGACCGGGTGAAGGCGAGCGCGGACCGCCAGTCGTCGAGCTGACGGCCGATGTCGAGGAACTGGCGGGGCTGCCCGTCGCTGGCGCCGAAGTGCCGGTAGTCGAAGACCACGACGACGAAGCCGGCGTCGCGGAAACGCTCGGCGTACGCGGGCAGTCGGAGATCGCGGATACACCCGAGGCCGTGCGCCATGACGATGGCCGGTGCGGTTGTCCCGCCGGGGTCCGACGAGGTCTCCGGGCGGTACACCCACGCCGCGCACCCGGTCCCGCCGGAGAGGAAGGTCGCGTCGTCCCGGCCCTGGTCCGCGTCTGCTGACGGCATCGACTGTCAGTCCTCTCGTGTCGGCGGTGTGGGGTCTGAGGTGACCCTGCGCAACCCCGCCATGAACATCGCGTCGGTGCCGTGGCGGTGCGGCCAGAGCTGCACCCACGGTCCGTCTCCGAGGCCCTCGGTGGCGGCCCCGTCGATCCCCTCGAGGATCTCGCGTACGTCGAGGAGTTCGACATCGTCGCGCCTGTTCGCCTCACGGATCATAGACACCGTCTCGGACAGGTGGGGGGAACACGTCGCGTAGAGCACCACGCCCCCGGGCCGCACGAGACGCAGTGCGGATTCCAGCAGCTCCCGCTGGAGCACCACCAGTCCCGGGATGTCGGCGGAGGTCTTTCGCCACCGGGCCTCGGGACGACGCCGGAGGGCGCCGAGACCCGAACACGGTGCGTCGAGGAGGACTCGATCGAACCCCGGTTCCAGACCGGGATCCCGGCCGTCCGCGGTGAGGACGGTCACCGGAAGGTCCCGGGTGGCCTCCCGCACGAGATCGGCACGGTGTTCGGAGACCTCCACACCGGTCACCGTCGCGCCCTCGATCTCCGCCAACGCGCCCAGCATGACGGCCTTGCCCCCGGGTCCGGCGCACAGATCCAACCACCGGCCGCCGTCCTCGCCGACGAGCGGTGCACGGGACGCGGCGATCGCGACGACCTGACTGCCCTCGTCCTGCACCGTGGCGAGCCGGTCGCGCACCGCCTCGAGGGTCCCGGGGTCACCCGAGTCGAGGTGGACCGCGTACGGCGACACGACGCCCTCGGTGCCGCCGGTCACCAGCGCGAGTTCCTCCGCCGAGATGGCGCCGGGCAGTGCCGCCAGGTGCACCTTGGGGCGCGCGTCATCGGCGGCCAGCAGCTCGGGCAGCTCCGCTGCGTCCGCCCCCAGGGATTCGGCGAACGCACGGGCGATCCACTCCGGGTGCGCGGTGCCCACCGCCAGCCGGGCGACGGGGTCCGTCACGTTCTTCCGGAGCACTGCGACCCAGCCGTCCAGGTCCTGTGCGGAGACCTTGCGCAGCACCGCGTTGACGAACGCCCCGGCCCGGCCCAGCCCCTGCGTCCGCGCCGCCTCCACACTGA
>NZ_JAALED010000280.1:0-2708 GCF_014145155.1 Dietzia sp. B19
GCGGGAGGCTGGGCGACGCGGGAGGCCGGGCGGACGTAGGGTGCGACCCGCTCAGGCCAGCCGACGGACCGCCTCGGCCACGGTGGCGTCGGTCGCGGTGAGGGCGATGCGGACGTGCCGGGCCCCGGCGGAACCGTAGAACTCACCGGGGGCCACCAGGACACCGCGGGCGGCGAACCAGTCCACCGTCTCCCGGCAGGGCTCGTCGCGGGTCGCCCAGAGGTAGAGCCCGGCCTGCGAGTCGTCGACCCGGAATCCGGCGTCCTGCACGGCCGGGAGCAGGAGCTCACGTCGGGCCCGGTACCGCTCGCGTTGCTCGGCCTCGTGGGCGTCATCCCGGAGCGCCGCGGTCATGGCGTTCTGGACGGGCAGGGGCATCATCAGACCCGCGTGCTTGCGCACCGCCAGCAGCTCCGCCACGAGGGACGGGGCGCCCGCCACGAACCCCGCACGATACGAGGCCAGGTTCGACGTCTTGGACAGCGAGTGCAGGGCCAGGAGCCCGGTGTGGTCGCCGTCGCAGACACGCGGGTCGAGGACCGAGGGCGCCTCACCCTCCCAGACCAGCCCGAGGTAGCACTCGTCCGAGGCCACGATCACCCCGCGGTCGCGGGCCCAACCGACGACCTTGCGCAGGTGGTCCACGCCGAGCACCCGGCCGCTGGGGTTCGACGGCGAGTTGAGGTAGAGCAGGGTGGGCGACGACGGGCCGAGTTGCGTCAGGGAGTCGGCGCGCACGACCGTCGCACCCGCGAGCAGGGCCCCCACCTCATAGGTCGGGTAGGCCACCTCCGGCACGACGACCGTGTGGCCCGGGCCGAGTCCGAGCTGTGCGGGCAGACCCGCGATCAACTCCTTGGTACCGATCGCGGGCAGGATCGCCCCGGGATCCAGGCCGGTGACCCCGTAGCGCCGGTGGAGAGCGTCGGCGGCCGCGAGCCGGAGCTCCGCGGTCCCGATGGTGGTCGGGTAACCCGGTTCCGCGGATCCGGCGGCGAGTGCCTCACGGATCACCGGGGCGACCGGGTCGACGGGGGTGCCCACGGTGAGATCGACCAGGCCGTCGGGATGCGCGGTGGCCACTGACCTCGCCTCGGCGAGGGTGTCCCACGGGAACACGGGTAGCGCGCGCCCGGGCGGACGACGCTCCGGGCGCGACACCACCGGGGTCACTCCTGGTTCATGGGGGGCAGCGCCTTGATGAACGGGTGGTCGTAGTCGACCTTGCCCACCTTGGCGGCGCCGCCCGGCGATCCCAACTCGACGAAGAAGTCGACGTTGGCGGTGTTGTACTCGGACCACTCCTCCGGGGTGTCATCCTCGTAGAAGATGGCCTCCACCGGGCAGACGGGCTCACACGCGCCGCAGTCGACACACTCGTCGGGGTGGATGTACAGCATCCGTCCACCCTCGTAGATGCAGTCGACAGGACACTCCTCGACGCAGGACTTGTCCATCACGTCGACGCACGGCTCTGCGATCGTGTAGGTCACGTCAGCCACCTTCCTCGTAGCGGTATGGCCTGCATCGTATGTCACACCCCGCGTCCGCGACGACGCCGCCCCGAAGCCGGTCGCGCTATGTGACGACGGTCACGGGGATCTGGGTGGGGGCCGGTCCGTAGACGGTGTCCCGACGCCGGGCGGGCCGACCGATCCCGGTGGCGATCTCCGCGATCTCCTCCGGGGTCTTGGCGGACCCGTTCTCGGCCCCGGCCATCCGGGAGATCGTCTCCTCCATCAGCGTGCCGCCCAGGTCGTTCGCCCCCGCGCGGAGCATGGTGCGCGTCCCCGCGACCCCGAGCTTGACCCAGCTGGTCTGCACGTTGTGGATCGATCCGTGCAGCATGATCCGTGCCAGGGCGTGGACGGCGACGTTCTCCTCCCGCGTCGGGCCCGGCCGGGACGCGCCCGCCAGGTACAGCGGGGCACTGCGGTGCACGAAGGGCAGGGGGACGAACTCGGTGAACCCGCCGGTCCGGTCCTGGATCCCCCGCAGGGTGCGCAGGTGCGCCACCCAGTGCCTCGGCGTGTCCACGTGGCCGTACATCATGGTGGAGCTCGAGCGCAGGCCCACCTCGTGGGCGGTGGTGACGATGTCGATCCACTCGGAGGCCGGGAGTTTGCCCTTGGTCAGGACCCAGCGGACCTCGTCGTCGAGGATCTCCGCCGCGGTACCGGGGATGGTGTCCAGACCGGCCGCCCGCAGCTCGGTGAGCCACTCCCTGACCCCCACCCCGGACCGGGCCGCCCCGTTCGAGATCTCCATCGGGCTGAACGCGTGGACGTGCATGGACGGCACCCGCTCCTTGACCGCGCGGACGAGGTCGGCGTAACCGGAGACCGGCAGGTCCGGGTCGATCCCGCCCTGCATGCAGACCTCGGACGCCCCGGAGACGTACGCCTCGTACGCGCGGTCGGCCACCTCGGCGGCCGAGAGCGAGAACGCGTCCGCGTCCCCCTTGCGCTGGGCGAAGGCGCAGAACCGGCACCCCGTGTAGCAGATGTTGGAGAAGTTGATGTTCCGGTTGACCACGTAGGTCACCGTCTCCCCCACCACGTCCGCGCGGATCCGGTCGGCGAGTCCGGCCACGGCGGCCAGCCCGTCCCCCGTGGCCGTGGCCAGGGCGAGGTACTGGTCGTCCTTGAGGCCGGCCGGGTCCGACTCCGCGGCCCGCAGCGCTGCGAGCACCTCGGAGTCCGCCCGCT
>NZ_JAALED010000281.1:0-2105 GCF_014145155.1 Dietzia sp. B19
CGCTGGGCACCCCGCCGACCGGCTCGTCGACGGGCTCGTCGACCGGGTCCACCCTCGTGTCCCTCGCCGGCTCGTCCACCGCAGGCTCGTCCGGCGACCGGTCGACCGGGTCGTCGACCGGGTCGTCCAGAGGTTCGTCCGCGCGGTCGGCTGCACTGGGGGTGGGGGGCATGCCGTGGATGGTAGTGACGTGGCGCACCCGTTCCCGCAGGTCATTCGGCATGCCCCGGAATCCTGCCCGAATCCGCCCGGGCGGAGAGTGTTAGCCTGGCCCGGCGGGCTCGGTACCCACGGGTCTGTTCCGACGCCCATCTCGACCACCTCCGGAGCCAACGGCACGTGACCCTGACCCTGACCCTCGCCCTCGCAGTGGCCTTCGGCATCGCGGCGATCTCACCGTTGCTGGCCCGCACCATGGGGCGGGACGCGGGATGGCCGCTCGCGGCGCTGCTCGGCGGCCTCGCCCTGTACATCTGGTTCGCCGTCCCCGTCGACACCGTCTCCACGGTCGCGTGGATGCCCGCGTTGGGCGTCGAACTCCGCCTGTCCCTCGACCCGCTGGCCCGCGTGTTCACCATGATCGTCCTCGGGATCGGGGCCGTGGTGATGGCCTACTCGTCCCGGTACCTCGGGCGCGGTGGCGGTCACGGCGGGTACTACGGCCTGATGACGCTGTTCGCCGCGTCGATGCTCGGGCTGGTCCTGGCGGACGACGTCGTCCTGCTGTTCGTCGCGTGGGAGTTCACGACCCTGTGCTCCTTCTTCCTCATCACGCTCGCCGGCCCCAAGGGAACGCAGCCCGCGGTGCGGACGCTCCTCGTCACCGTCGCGGGCGGGCTGTGCCTGCTCACCGCCGCGGCGCTCATGGTGGTCCGCACCGGCACCACCGTCCTGTCGGAGATCCTGGTCGATCCGGTGTGGTCGACTGACCCCGGCTTCGCCACGGTGATCGCCGTACTGATCGCCATGGCCGCGTTCACCAAGTCCGCGCAGTTCCCGTTCCAGGCGTGGTTGCCGGACGCCATGGTCGCGGCGACCCCGGTCAGCGCGTACCTGCACGCGGCCGCCATGGTCAAGGCCGGCATCTACCTGCTGCTGCGGTTCTCCGAGGCACTGCACGACGTCCCGGTGTGGAACCTGCTCCTCATCACCTGCGGAATGACCACCGCCGTTCTCGGGGCCGTGTTCGCAATGCAGCGGGACGACCTCAAGGAACTGCTGGCCTACTCCACGATCAGCCAGCTGGGCTTCCTGGTGGCGACGATCGGCGTGGGCACCCCGGCCGCCATGGTCGCCGCGATCGTGCACACCATCGCCCACGCGCTGTTCAAGTCGTCCCTGTTCATGTTTGTGGGCGTGGTCGACCAACAGACCGGCACCCGGGCCATGAGTGGTCTCCCGCGGCTCTACCGCATCATGCCCGGCACGGCGATCGGCGTGGGACTGGCCGCGGCGTCGATGGCGGGACTGCCCCCGCTGCTGGGCTTCGTGTCCAAGGAGTGGATGTTCAAATCCATGCTCGACGCGCCGGGAGCCGCGTGGACCGGGCCCGCGCTCGGTGCCCTGGCCGTGTTCGCCGCCACCTTCACCTTCGCCTACTCGGCACGCTTCCTGCTCGGCGGGTTCGTCACCCACGGCCCCCCGGCGGGGCCGGGCCCCGAGCCGGTACACAGCACCCCGGAGACCATCGAGGCGCCCCACGCCTCGTTCTTCCTCCCCGCCGCCCTGCCCGCGGTGCTGGGGCTGGTGCTCGGATTCACCGGGTTCCTCCTCGAACCCGCTGTCGCGGCAGCGGCCCGCGCCTCCCTCGGCGAGGGATACAAGGCGGATTTCGGTCTGTGGCACGGGTTCGCGCCCGAGTTGTTCATGTCGATGGCCGTGATCGCGTTCGGCATCGTGCTGGTCCTGGTGCGCAATCCCCTGGACCGCTTCCTCAACCGTGAGCTCGCCCCCATCACCGGGGTGGCGACGGTCGACGCGCTGCGCCGCTGGGCCATCGCGGGCGGGGCGCGCGTCGGCGACGTCACCCGGACGGATCGGATCTCCCGGCACGTCTGGGCCGTCCTCGTGGTGCTGGTCGCCCTGGCCGCCGTGGGTGTGGCGGA
>NZ_JAALED010000281.1:2154-3213 GCF_014145155.1 Dietzia sp. B19
GGGCTCACCCGTCCGGGCGGAGGACTGGGTGGTGGTGCTACTGCTCGTGGTGGGGACCGCAGCCATGGTCATCTCCCGCTCCAGGGTCGGCGCCGTCGCGAACGTCGGGATCGTCGGGTTCGCCATGGCGCTGTGGTTCTTCACTCTCGGTGCGGTCGACGTGGCTTTGACCCAACTCCTCGTCGAGGTCCTCACCGTCGTCGTCATCGTCCTGGTCCTCCAGCGACTCCCCCCCACCTTCCACATGGTCTCCCGCTCACGCATGCTCGTCAGCGCGGCCGTCGCGATCGTGATCGGCCTGGCCTCGGGCGCGGCGGTGTGGGCCATGACCGGTCGCCGGGAACTCTCCGATGTCGGGCGGTACTTCCTCGACAACGCGGAGGAGGACACCGGTGGCATCAACGTGGTCAACACCGTCCTGGTGGACTACCGAGCGCTGGACACCCTCGGCGAACTCACCGTGCTCGGGGTGGCCGGACTCGCGGTGGTCCTGGCTCTGCACGCCAGGCGCACCCTGCCCCGTCGCCAGGTGCGTCTCTCCGTCCCCTCGAATTCGCCGCTCCTGCCCGCCGAGGACAACGGGGTCTTCCTCCGCACGTTCGCCCGGGTACTGGGCCCCCTGATCGTGTTCCTCTCTCTCTACTTCCTCGTGCGCGGCCACAACGCCCCCGGCGGAGGTTTCAACTCCGCGCTCATCGGCGGGGCCGGAATCGCGATCTACTACCTGCGCGCACCCAGGGACGAGGCGGCGCGGATCCGGGTCCCATACGTCGCGGTCATCGCGGCGGGAGTGGTCATCGGGGTCGTCACGGGTCTCGCGGGCTTCGTGGACGGCTCGTTCCTCCTGCCGCTGCACGCCTACCTCGGCGACGTGCACCTCACCACTGCGTTGGTCTTCGACGTGGGCGTCTACCTGGCGGTCCTCGGAGTGATCATGGCCGCGATCGACAAGCTCGGCGGGGACGACCGGAGCGACGAACCCGCCGTGCCGCCCCCGCCCCCCGGCCCGGTCGCGGAGGCCACCGACCCCGCCACCACCGAGGACGCGGAACCGGTCCT
>NZ_JAALED010000028.1:0-6723 GCF_014145155.1 Dietzia sp. B19
GGCCGGGTCGACGGCGTCCTTGGCCCAGCGGGTGTGGGCTGACCGGACGACCTGCCGGGTGCCCGCGAGCAGCAGGGCCAGCGCGTGCTCGGCGACGCCCCGGGCGTAGAAACCGGATGCGTTGGTCCAGTTCCGGCGGTCGTCGAGCACGCCCGCGGCGACGAAGTGCTCGATGCCCGCGGTGCTGAGCGCCACCCACTCGACGTGGTCCGGCAGGTCCGGGAAACCCTCAGGGCCGCCGATCCACACCAGGACCCGGGCCTCGTCGAGCGACACCACCGAGCCGCCCTCGCCCTCCACCGCGGCGACGAGGTGGGGGTCGCGGGTGGGCTCGACGGCCACGCGCAGAGCGGCGGCGTTACCCGGGGTGGGGATCATCTCGGCAGGGCCTTCTTTCCCGTCTCGGCGATGGTGGACACGGTGAGGAGCCCGATCACGCAGACCCCGATCACCCAGTATGCGGGCGCCATGCCGCTGCCGGTCCAGGCGACGAGCTGCGCGGCGAAGTACGGCGTGGTCCCTCGACGACGACGACAACGCCCGCAGCAAAACGGGCCGAGCCGCCGCCCGCGAGAAGGTCAACTACTCTTGACACGAAAAGTCAAGGCTGGTTAACATCGGTCCATGGCAGTCCGAGAGTCCGATGCGGCCGGATCGAACCCGGTCCGGGAGTGCCGCAAGGTCCAGCGGGTCACCCAGGCCGAGCTCGCGGAGGCGGTGGGTGTCAGTAGGCAGACGATCATCGCGGTCGAGCGGGGCGACTATTCGCCGTCGGTGTATCTGGCGATCCGTATCGCACGGACCCTGGGGCGGTCGGTCGAAGAGCTTTTCATTCTGGAAGAGGAGTCCCGATGAATCAGCGCAGCAGCGTGTTCGACAGGCTGTCGGACCGGGTGATGAATCTCGACAGCCCGGCGTACGGGGACGAGCGCGAGCGCACCGTGTTCATGGAGGCGAGTGCATTCGGACTCTCGGTCGGTCTGTACGCGGGGCTGGCGGGGTCCGTCGTGTCCGCGGCGTTCGGCCTGATCCTGCTGCCGACGGCGCTCCTCGTGCTGACGATCCTGCCCGCGGCGGCCACCCAGTGGTACGCGCGGCGGCGGGGAGTCCACCTCAACGCCCTCGCCGAGAAGTCCGGGGCCAGGTCGACCATGGTCACCATGGTCGTGGTGTGCGCACTCATGGCCCTGACGTTCGCCGCGATGACCTACACCGTCTTCGCCGGTCAGCCACTCCTGCCCTTCCCCTCGGTCACGGTGACACCGGGGGATGGCCCTCTCGGGGGTGCGGCACAGGGCGCCGTGGTCGGTGGGATGGTCGGAGCGGTCGCCGGGATCATCGGTTCGATTCTGAGCTACCGCAAGGCGAACCGCCGGAAGTAGAGGCGGCGCTGGCGGATCTCATCGCGGCCGGGGTTAAGGAGCGAGCCAGCACTGGCCCGTCGACCGGTCGTGCCTCGAGTCCATCCGGTGGCATAGTGGCAATCGCAGCACCCCTCGTGTCCGGGCCAGTCCGGGCACGTGGCGACACCGCACGAATCCGTGCAGGTCAACGCCTGCACCGACGAGAGGATCGCACATGGCTATCAGTGACGACGACATGACGACCACCGGCAACTCGGGCGAGGGAGTCGCCGACGGCGGCTCGAACCCGCAGGGCCATGACGGCGGGGCCGACGGCTCGGCCAACAAGGGCGAGGGCACCGCTGACGGCGGCTCGAACCCGGGCGGACACGACGGTGGAGCTGACGGCGCGGCCGGCTCGGGCGAGGGTGTCGCCGACGGCGGCTCGAACCCGGACGGGGCCGATGGCGGCGCCGACGGCACGGCCTGAGCAGTAGTGCTCGAGCGGTGCGTCGCATGCGGGCGGGATGAGTTCGCGGCAGCGGTCTGGGGTCAGCGGCCCCTGCTGACCCCTGCGGCCGAGTTGCCGCGCGACTTCTCCGATCTGCTGTCTCCGCAGATGGTCGACGAGATCATCGCCGAACGTGGGGTACGCACACCCTTCGTCCGGATGGCGCGGGAGGGCACGCTCGTCGACCGGGCGTGCTTCACTCGCGCCGGCGGGTTCGGCGCGCAGATGCCCGATCAGATCGACCCCGACGGCGTGCTCACGCAGTTCGCCGCCGGGGCGACGATCGTCCTGCAGGGACTGCACCGGTTCTGGCCGCCGATCATCGACTTCGTCCGCGGCATGACCTCTGATGTCGGCCACCCGGTGCAGACCAACGCGTACATCACCCCGCCCGCGAACCGCGGGTTCGATCCGCACTACGACGTGCACGACGTGTTCGTCCTCCAGGTGTCCGGCACCAAGCGATGGCGCGTTCACGAGCCTGTCCACCACCATCCGCTTCCCGATCAGCCGTGGACCGATCACCGCGAGGCGATCGCCGAGCGTTCGAGGGACGAGCCGGTGATCGACGCGGTGCTCGAGCCGGGGGACTGCCTCTACCTGCCGCGCGGCTGGGTCCACTCCGCCGAGGCGCAGGGCGACACCTCCATCCACCTCACCGTGGGCGTGGCCCCCTTCACCGGGCACGATGTCGCGACGGCGATGATCGAGGCGCTGGCCTCGGAGGAGGAGTTGCGCGCGTCGCTGCCGCTCGGGCTCGCCCCGGTCGACGCCGCTTCTACCGGGGAACACACTCGCGGGGTGCTCGACGTGCTGGCCCGGTTGATCGCCGAGAAGCAGGATCAGCTCAGCGGTATCGCCGGCGACGCGCTGGCGACGCAGTACCTGGACCTCACGCGGCCCGCCCCGGTCCGCCCGCTGGCCACCCTCGACGCCGTGGCGGCCCTCGATCCCGAGACCCGGGTGCAGTGGCGCGACGGGTTGCACGGGCGGGTGGATGACGACGGCTCCGACGGCGCCGATCCGGCCACTGTCGTACTGAAGTTGCCCACCAAGTCGATCTCCTTCCCGGCGGTGTGCGCACCCGCCCTGCACGCCGTCCTCGAGGGCGCTCCCGTGAGCGCCGGAACTCTGCCTGGTCTCGATGCGGCGGACGGCCTGGTGGTTCTCCGGCGGTTGCTGCGGGAGGCAGTGCTGGTGTCGCTGTGAGGTCGGTGATCCTGTGACCAGGCCTGCGGACTGGGAGCCGTGCAGTGTGTCGGCGCTGCGCCGGGGCGATCGCCTGGAGGGCTCGGGCTCGCGGGGGATGCGCTGGCTCATGCTCGAGCTCTGCGGCCCCTGGGGGCATTCGGCGTTGCTCGAGTCGCCGGTGCTGTTGCCGTCCGAGTTGGGTCGGCAGATCGCCCAGCGCGCCCAGGCCGCCGACATTCGTGTCGCCGCCATCCGCCGGCCCGGTAAGCGTTCCGAGCAGCGACGGTGGCGGTGGGCTCTGGCCGATGCCCGGCCCGGTCAGGAATCGCTGCGGTGGGGCGAGGTCGACGGGCCCGAGGGGTACGCCGAGATCCCCCTCGACGGCTCCGCCGGCACACAAACCGATGAACCGCTGGTAGCGATCTGCGCCCACGGCAAGCACGACCAGTGCTGCGCGGTTCGGGGACGCAAGGCCACGGCTCTGATCGCGGAGCGCTACCCGGAGGCGACGTGGGAATGCTCACACCTGGGCGGCGACCGCTTTGCTGCGACAATGATCGTCCTGCCGCACGGGCTCTTCTACGGTCGAGTCGACTTGGCCGAAGACCCGGCCGACATCGTTACCCGCTACACCGAGGGCCGGGTCGAGCCACGCCATCTGCGCGGGCGGAGCAGCTACCCGGCAGAGGTGCAAGTGGCGCAGCATCATGCCCGCGCGCTCCTTGGCGACGATCGCATCGACGCTTTCGCTCCGCTGGATGTCGCCGAAGTAGCAGGACACGTGGAGGTGACGCTGGCGGGTCCGCACGGCCCGATTCAAGTGCACCTTCGGGAGTCCTTCTCCGAACCGATCTTCACGATGTGCCAGGCTCGGACGCCGGGGCCAGTGAGAAAGTGGGACCTCCAGAACGTGTCGGGGGATTCCCGGCCTGGATGTTGATTCGTGTACGCTACTTTTTCTTCAACGGCAGGCCATCCTTTCCGTATTCAACGACGGTATTTTTAATGAATTGTTCGAGAATCCAATCGTAAATGATATTGCAAAGCTCGAGATACTGTTCTGGCGCGTGTTTGGCTCCTGTTGGAAAGTCGCCGTGTGCTATCTCATTTCTTAAGTTGAGCAAGACCCCGAGGCGTCCCTTGAGCTCCTCATCGAGGACTTCGTTAAGGGACTCGAGATAAACTTCACCGAACCGTGACACTAGTGTTTCCATCGCATCTGGTGTCAAATTTGGAGATTTTTTAAAAAACGACCTCGAGAATTGGGATACTTCTCTGTTGGCGTTAGTTTCAATATACCAGGTTATGGCCTCATAGAACAATTTCTCTAGGAAACCGGCGCATCGAATCGCGTAATATCGTCTCAGGTCCTCCTGAAGCTTCGCGTTTTGAAGTAGGTCAATGCCCTCCAGGTGGGTTAGCGTATCGTACCTCGATATTTCTGATTCGAGGCTGCCCTTCAGGGAATATAGGATTCGACGGATATCAGCCATCTGCTGCCCGGTCGAAGGCTTCTATCGCCAGGCGAAGGCGTTGCTTAACGTTCGCTCGGTGCGATGTACTTCCAATTAGCGTCTCTTGAAACTCCTCAGAGCTTCGAAGGTGATCGATTCCCCTTTTGATATCGGCCTGGCTGGGAAAACTTGAGCCTAAATCATGGTGCATCAGAGATGCTAGGATGGAGTCTACGTAAGCCGCATTGATCGCCCCCCTGTTTCGAAGGCCGTCACTTCCATAGAGGGATGAGAGGGCGGCGGTAGCCGCCTCGAACGCGGTCTCCAATTTTCCGATGTCCAGGCCTTGGAGGTGCCGGTGTTTGGAGAGATAACCATTAAGCAAGTTCGACATAGACGGCTTATAGCTGTTGGTTAGGAAGTCAACGCTAGACGGTGGCTCGATACTGGTTTCAACCGCTTCCAGCAAGGCTAGCGAGCGAAGAATTAGCTCGTGGTCCTTTAGGCGACCGCCAGAGTTTCCGATTAGGTTCCGCCACTCGGATTTTCGGTTTAACTCGCGAATCCAATCTACGAGTTTCCCTCGGAATATAGCTACTCTAACTTCTTGGGCATTGAGGGCTACTCCTCCACTATTGAGGCGGCCGAAGAGTCTGTAGACTGCCCGCTTTCCTTGTTCGCCGTTAGGCTCAATGATTACTGCTTGGATAAACGTGTTCCGAAAACGACGTTTGTCTTCATTTGAAAGAGAATCATAGGAGACACCCTCGAACTGATCGACCACATCCTTAAGGACGAAGTCGCGGCCGTTCGCGCGTTTGCCAGATTTGAACTCACTCAACGTGAGAAGGCGCTGCTGCCCGTCTAGAACAAGGTAGCGTTCGTCCTCGTCTTTTACCATGAATATGCTCGGAACGGGCCACCCGAGAAGGATTGATTCAATGAACTTCTCTTTCCGTGGAATGCTCCAGACTGGTCCACGCTGAAAACCATCCAGGCTAGTTCCTGAGGATTCATCAGGGTCAAATCGCGGTATAACGATGTCGCCTTCGTCTAGCCGTCTGACTAGTCCGTCGATATCGAAGTCTGCACCAACGTACTTGAGTGCATCAGTTTCAAATTGGTCCTCGTCGGGGAGATCATCCTCGGATTCCATCCCGAGAATCTGATCTGTCGATGCTGTCTGCACTGGCGTAGTCTCTTCCTGTAGCGCGGGGGCTTCGTTCGCCCAGACTGATGCGAGGAGCTTGAGTCTTCGTCCAAGGCTAGCGGATAGTCTGAAGTAAGAGGGCAACGTCGAGTTCGCAAACGGGGCCAAGAAAGTTTCCGAGATTGGTATTCTGCGGAACGTGGACAGTTACCCCTCTCACGCGTACTCGCCCGACGGATCGCTCTGGTGGCGGCTCGACTTTGAACCTGGGAGCAGGCGCCCATTTGGCGACGAGCAGAAAATTGCGGCATACCTCGCGTCGACCAAGTCTGTGGGAGATGTCTTTACAACCCGGGAACTTCGAGAGCAAATCGGGCGGCGGGGCGAGGCCAACACTGCCGAGCACTTCCAGCGGCGTATTAGGGCATTACGCAGTACGCGAGACGGGTGGAGGATTGCCTCCTTTCAAGACGACAGAACGCTGCCGGCCGAGCACTATAGGGTCGACGAGATTGGTTGGCATCCCGCGATCGGTCCGCGGCCCAAGAACTCTCAAGCAGTATCCGCTAAGACGCGGTCACTGGTTCTGGATCGAGATGGTCGCAGATGTGTCATTTGTGGCGTGGGAGCAGGCGAGCCATATCCGGAGACCGGGTCGCCAGCCGCCATGACTATTGGACACATTGTGCCCCGTGATCGTGGCGGAAGCAGCGATGCGGACAACCTTCAGGTGGAGTGCGCGCACTGCAACGAGACTAAGAGGGCGGAAGGGGCAGGGTCAGAGGACTTTGACATCGTTTGGCCCGCGGTCAAGCGTTTGCCTACTAGCCAAGTTCGTCGAATCTCAGAATGGCTGGCGCAAGGGTATCGGACCCGGGACCGGTTGGATGACGTTTACGATCGCATTCGAATGCTGCCACCAGAGGAAAGGGCTCGCGTCCAGGCCGAGGTGCGTCGACTGCTTGGTAATTAGAGGCGGCCCGGTGTTCCAATAGCTCGGCGACAACATCCCCCGGGTTTGGCTCGCCAACGCTGCGATGGGATTATCGGGCTCTTCGCATCTGAGCGTGGGTG
>NZ_JAALED010000002.1:0-10205 GCF_014145155.1 Dietzia sp. B19
GCCGAGAGCACCCGGTGGTCGGCGTGGGTGGTGTCGACGAGACCGCGGGCGAGCACCGACCAGGTCTGCGGGTCCCGGACGGCTGCGGCAGAGGCGCGACCGGGCCAGTCCACGACGGGGTCGGATCCCGGCCCTGCGACCAGGTCGTCGACGAGCGCTCCCAGCGCCTCGGCGGCCCCCGCCGCGATTTCGGTGGCCAGGGCGTCCACCGACTCGAAGTGTCGGTAGAACGCGGTGGGGACGATGCCCGCCTCGCGTGAGAGCTCGCGGACGACCAGGCCCGAGAATCCCCGCGTGGCCACCGCATGGCGGCCCGCGGCAACGATGAGTGCACGTGTGTGCCGCTTCTGCTCCGCCCGGGTACCTGGTGCCGCCACGCCCGTGATGTTATCGCCTGAGGGCTGTATCCGCACGTGGGAAACCCCCCGTCGGAGTGTGACCCACGTGACAGGACCTGGGCCCTTCTCATTTGAGAGAACGTATGTACACTCAAACTCGTCCGGTGGTCGAACCGGACGGATACGCCCCCGTAGTGCGCCCGAGGCCGCGAGGCCCGGACCGCACATCAAGGCAGTAGGCCGCGTCCGACGGCGCACGACCACACCGACCCCTACCTTCCGGAGGTCCTCATGACCGCCCCGACCATCAGCCGACTCTTCTCCCGCGGGATCACCCGCACCCTGCTCACGCCGCACCCGGTGGAGCACTACGTCCGCTCGCTCGGAGTGAGCTGGTCCGACGACCCGACCGGCGCAACGGTCGTCGCCGTCGACCGGCCCGTCTCCGACGTCACCGTCATCACGCTCCGACTGCCGGCCGGTGTCGACCGGCCCGCCCCCGGAGCCGCCCTCGAGATCGGCGTGGTGGTCGACGGTGTCGTCCACCGGCGTCACTACTCCCCGGTGGACTCCGCAGCCCGGCCCGACGGCCTGGCGACGATCGCCGTCCGCCGGCACCCGGGGGGCGTGGTCTCCGAACACCTGTGGTCCGAGGCCGCCCCCGGGATGCGCCTGCTCCTCGGCAACCCGGTCGGGGAGGTCACACTCCCGGACGCGCGCCCGACCTCCGTGCTGCTGGTCAGTGGCGGCAGCGGCATCACCCCGATGCTCTCCATCGCCTCCACCCTGGCCGAGGAAGGCCGCTGCGGCGACGGGGCCACCGGCCGGGTCGCCTGGCTCCACTACGCCCGCCGGGTCGAGGACGTGCCGTTCCGTGACCGGATCCGCGAACTCGCGCGCGCCGGGGTCGAGGTCAGGGTGGTCCCCACCGGGGCCCCGGACCCGTCAGACACCTCGGGCCACCCGCACCCGTCAGACACCTCGGACCCGTCGTCGCGGGACCTGGTCGGCCACCTGACAGAGGGCCACCTCGACGAGGTGGCACCGTGGCACTCCGACGCCACCGTCTTCCTCTGTGGACCCGACGGCCTGGCCGACGGATTGTCGGCCACCCTCGGAGCAGATCGCTACGCGAACGTCCTCCGCGAGCGGTTCACCGCCTCCAACGGACCCGTGCCCGAGGGAGACGGCGGCACCGTCACCCACGTCAAAAGTGGTGTGTCCGCCCACAACTCTGGCACCACGCTGCTGGAGGGCGCGGAGGCCGCGGGACTGTCGCCGAAGCACGGCTGCCGGATGGGTATCTGCCACACCTGCACCGCCGTTCGAGTCTCCGGCGCCACCCGCGACCTCAGGACGGGCGAGGTCGACACCGAGCCCGGTTGCCTGGTCCAGATCTGTGTCTCCGCACCCGTGGGTGACGTCGAGATCGAGCTCTAGACCTCTCCCGGGCCCCAGGCATACCCGACACACCACGCACCCGTACGCCCACCGGAACAACCGAAGGGACTCCCATCATGACCCTCCTGCAACTCCCCACCATCCGCTCCAAGAAGCCCAAGACCGAGAAGCCGGCAGCCACCGGTCCCGAACCGGTGGTCCTGTCCGCCGAGTCGGTGGAGATCATCGGCCGTGAACTCGACGCCATCCGCGACCGCGTGGTGGCCGACCTCGGCACCGCCGACCGCGACTACATCCTCCGCGTGGTCCGCATGCAGCGTCGACTCGAACTGACCGGGCGCGCCCTGATGTTCCTCGGCTTCCTGCCACCCGCCTGGCTCGCCGGGGTGGCCGCGCTGAGCGCCTCGAAGATCCTCGACAACATGGAGATCGGCCACAACGTCATGCACGGCCAGTACGACTGGATGCGCGACGACATGCTCCACTCGTCGAGCTTCGAGTGGGACAACGTGTGTCCGTCCGACCAGTGGCGGCACTCGCACAACTACATGCACCACACGCACACCAACATCCTCGATCTCGACCGCGACATCGGATACGGCATCCTGCGCATGGAGTACGAGCAGAAGTGGACCCCGCTTCGCCTCGGTAACCCCGTCTACGCGTTCGGGCTGATGATGCTGTTCGAGTGGGGCGTCATGCTCCACGACCTCGAGTACGACAACGTGCTCAAGGGCAAGCGCAAGTGGTCGGACGTCAAGGGCCTGCTCGCCGGGTGGTGGGGCAAGATGCGCGGACAGGTCGCCAAGGACTACATCGTCCACCCGGCGCTCACCGGGCCGCTGTTCCCGCTCACCTTCGCCGGCAACCTCACCGCCAATCTCGTCCGCAACGTCTGGGCGTTCTCGGTGATCTTCTGCGGGCACTTCCCCTCGGGCGCCCAGGTCTTCACCCAGGAGGAGACGGCCGAGGAGACCCGCGGCGAGTGGTACGTGCGCCAGATGCTCGGCTCGGCCAACATCTCGGGCAGCCCGTTCATGCACCTGGCCACCGGCAACCTCTCGCACCAGATCGAGCACCACCTCTTCCCAGATCTGCCCGCGCACCGCTACCCGGAGATCGCCGAGGAGGTGCGGGCGATCTGCGAGGAGCACGGCCTGCCGTACACGACCGGCCCGCTGTGGAAGCAGGTGGCGAACGTGTGGGCCAAGATGTTCCGGTTGGCCCTGCCACTGCCGCCCACCCCGGCGGACACGCCGGCCGTGCTCATCGAGCGCAGGAAGGTGACACCGGCGGCCTGAGCCGGGGTACCTTCGTGGACACCACTGACGAAGGGAGCGGATCCGATGAGCGACTTCGAGCGCAACAAGGACCAGGTCCAGGCAGGTGTCCAGGCGGGGGCGTCTCTCGTCGGCCGGATCGCCGTCATCATCACCGACGCGGTCGGTTCCATCGCCAAGGAGGTCGGTGACTTCGTCACCGACGGGATCGAGATGAGGGAGGCCGCCCGGGCCGCCCGACTCGACGAGCGCAAGCGCTCCCCCGCGATAGATCTGGACGGCATCGAGGACGGCGATCTGAACGGATGAGGCCGCTGGTGACCCGATGACCGTGGCCGGTGGGATCTCCCCCCGGCCACGGTGGCAGGATCGCTCGACGTGACGATCATCGCCGCCGCGGACGGCTCCGCTCTCGGTAACCCCGGCCCGGCCGGATGGGCCTGGTACATCGACGAGTCCAGATGGCGCTGCGGCGGCTGGACACGGGGCACCAACAACCAGGGCGAGCTCACCGCCGTCCTGGACCTCCTCCGGCAGACCGCGCACTCCCCCGAACCACTCCACATCCTGTGCGACTCCCAGTACGTCATCAACTCGGTGACCAAGTGGATGGCCGGGTGGAAGCGCAAGGGCTGGAAGAAGGCCGACGGGAAGCCTGTGCTGAACGTCGAGGTCATGAAGGCGCTCGACGAGGCGATGCGGGGCCGCGAGGTCACCTTCGAGTGGGTCAAGGGGCACGCCGGACACGAGCTCAACGAGAAGGCGGACGTCCTGGCCAACGGTGCCGCCAAGGCCTGGGCGTCGCGTCGGGAGCCCGAGGCCGGCCCCGGGTTCCCGGGAGCCCGGTCCGTTGGTGCGGGTGACGACCCGGCCGTCCCCCCCGCGGCAGACGGAGATGCGCGGCCCGCGACGGCCGCGGGCAGACGCGCTGCCACAACCGCGTCCGCTGCACCGGAGGGTCCCGCGGACGCCCAGCCGGAACTGTTCACCCTTGCCGATCCGGTATCCCCCACCGCGTCGTCCACGGCGACTGCGCAGTCCGCGTCGTCCGCACCGAGCCCCTCGGATGTCGACCTAGTTGTCGAACTGGAGCGATCACTGCTCACCGATACCGTCCGCGGTGACCGACGCAGACTCGAGGCGCTCCTGGACCCCTCGTGGAGCCACGTGTGCGCCCGCGGTGAAGTGTGGTCGCGCGGGGACAGGCTCGCGGCCTCCGGCAGGCCCGACCGGGCATCGGCAGAACGCACCATGGAGGTCATCGAGGCCCGCGAGCTGGGCTCCGACACGATCCTGCTCGTCTGGCGCGAGCGCTCACGAGACGGTTCGATCCTGCGTAGCTCGGTGTGGGTCCGGTCGCGGGGCTCGTGGCGCCAGACCTTCCAGCAGGGCACTACCGAGGCCTGAGCGTCATCCCCACGGACGGCCTACCGAGCAGGCCCCCGGTTCCTCCTCTGATAGGTCGTCCGGGGAGGCCCTGCACACACAGAACGGCGCCCCTCACCACGTCTGGTGAGGGGCGCCGCTCATCGACCGTGGCGCGGGGCCTACAGGCCGCCCAGCAGCAGATGGAGCAGATCCCCAACGATTCCGATCAGACCGGCGACTAGACCCATGATTCCACTCCCTACAGGTGATGTGACACCCGACGGGTTCCTCTCCCCGTCGAGCTGAAAGCGACTCTAAGGACGTAGTGTGACGGAGGTGTTTCGACCCGCGGTCTACGCCGTGAACTTGGGTTTCGTCGGTGTAAGGATACATCTGTATAGATTTTCTCTTACGTAGTATCCTGCGCCCAGGGTCGCCTATCCGCGGCGCGGCGCGGTGAATCCGACCGCCTGATAGACCTGCGAGAGCACGGGCCCGGCCACGGATCTCGCGCGATCCGCGCCGTCAGCGAGGATCTGCTCGAGTTGGCCCCTGTCGGACATGTACTCGTCGAACCGACCGCGCAGCGGGGTGACAAAGGCTTCGAGGGCATCGGCGGTGTCGGTCTTGAGCGCGCCGTACCCCGCCCCTGCGGCCTGGTAATCGGCCACGATGTCCGCCACCGGACGTCCGGTGAACGCCGACTGGATGGTCAACAGGTTGGACACACCCGGCTTCATCTCGCGGTCGAAGCGGATGTCGCCATCCGAATCGGTCACGGCGCTACGGATGCGTTTGGCGGAGACCTTGGGGTCGTCGAGCAGATTGACGATCCCCTTGGGGTTCTCCCCCGACTTGCTCATCTTGGCCGTGGGGTCCTGCAGGTCGTAGATCTTGGCCGACCCCTCGAGGATCTTGCCCTCGGGAACCACGAAGGTCTTCTTGTAGCGGGAGTTGAACCGCATCGCCAGGTCGCGGGTCAGCTCGAGGTGCTGACGCTGGTCCTCCCCCACCGGCACGAGGTGCGGGCGGTAGAGCAGGATGTCTGCGGCCATGAGGACCGGGTAGGTGAACAACCCCACCGTGGTCCCGTCGGTGCCCTGTTTGGACGACTTGTCCTTGAATTGGGTCATCCGCGCGGCCTCGCCGTAGCCGGTGATGCACCCCAGGACCCAGGCCAGTTCGGCGTGCTCGGGCACGTGCGACTGCACGAACAACACCGAGCGGGCGGGGTCGACCCCCAGCGCGAGTAACTGTGCGCACCCGCGGAACACCCGTTCGCGCAGTTCCTTGGGATCCTGCTTGACGGTGATCGCGTGAAGGTCGGGGATGAAGTAGTAGGCGTCGTGGTCGTCCTGCAGGTCCACCCACTGCCGAACGGCGCCCAGGTAGTTGCCGAGATGGTAGGAGTCGGCGGTGGGCTGGATGCCCGACAGGACGCGCTGGCGCTTCGCGGGCGCCTCGGTCGGGGCGCTCGTGGGCGCAGGAGCTGCGGAAGTGGACTGCTCAGACATGGCGCCCATCTTCCCACGGCGCCCCCGGCCCCCCGATCACGCCCTCATCGGCCGGTGGACCGGTCCTGCTCGGGCGGGAACCCGCCCGTCGCCACCGGCCCCCAGTCGTCGATCGTCACCCGGATGAGGCATTTGCCCTGCCGCACCATGGCCTCGCGGTACTCGTCCCAGTCGCTGTGTTCGCCGGCGACGCTGCGGAAGTACTCGACCAGCGGCTCCACAGCCTCCGGGAGGTCGACGATCTCAGCGGTTCCGTCGACGTGGACGTAGGGCCCGTTGAACTCGTCCGACAACACGCACACACTGACCGCCGCGTCCCGTCGGATGTTGCCCACTTTCGCCCGCTGCGGGTAGGTGGCCACGACGAGCCTGCCCTCGGAGTCGACACCACAGGTCACGGGCGAGCTCTGCAACCCTCCCGAGGACTTCCGCGTGATGAGCACCGCGCGGTGCCGCGGGCGCAGGAACTCCTCGAGTCCGGCTCGGTCAGGACGGTCGGCGGTCGCATACGTCGGCATGGAGCCGAGGTTACGGATGTGCTCGCCGCGCGGCATCCGCGATCGCGGGCCCCTCCGGTGCGGACGCCCTCGTCGTCGTCACTCGTAGACGACGGTGACCGGCGCGTGGTCGGACCACCGCATGTCGTAGGCACTCGCACGGTCCACCCGATCGGCCACGGCACGATCGACCAGGCCGTCGGTCACCACGTGGTAGTCGATGCGCCAGCCCGCGTCGTTGTCGAAGGCCTTGCCGCGTTGGCTCCACCAGGAATAGGGGCCGATCTCGTCGGGGCGACGATGGCGGACGATGTCGGTCCACCCGCTGGCGTCGGCGAACAACTCTGACATCCACTCACGCTCGTGGGGCAGGAAGCCGGAGCTCTTGTGGTTCCCCTTGTGGTTCTTCAGGTCCGCCTCGCGGTGGGCGATGTTCCAGTCGCCGCAGACGATCATCTCGTGTCCGGTCCGGCCGCCGACGATCTCCGCGCTCTCGGCGAGGTGCTCGCGGAAGCTCGATAGGAAGCGGTCCTTCTCGTCCTGCTTCGGGGTGTTCGCGGTCCCGGACGGAAGGTAGAGGCTGGCGACGGTGACGGTCTCCCCGTCGACGGCGCCGGGGTACACCGCTTCGATGTAGCGGCCGGACTCGTCGAACTCGGGATCACCGTGACCGATGCGCACCTCGGCGGGCTCGTGCCGGGACAACAGCGCGACGCCGGCCCGGCCCTTGAGCGAGGAGGCGGAGCCGACGAGGTGCCAGCCGGCGTCGAGGGCCGGAGCGAGCGCCTTACGGGTCTGGCCCTCGTCGGCGCGGACCTCCTGGAGCGCGACCACGTCCGCGCCACTGCCCTCCAGCCAGGGCAGGAATCCGAGGTTGGTCTCCGACCGCTGCTTGACGGCGGCGCGGATCCCGTTGACGTTGACGGTGCTGACGGTGAGGCTCACGCCGCTCAGGCTACCGACCCGGTCAGACGTATCCGTTGACACCCGGTTCGTACATTCATACATTGAGACGATCAATGTATGAATGAAGGGAACTGAAGGATGCACGGAGCGACGGCGGTGGTCCTCGGCGGGAGCGTGGCGGGTCTGTGTTCGGCCGGCGTGCTGGCGCCGCACTTCGACAGGGTGGTGGTCCTCGAGCGGGACGAGCTTCCGCCCGGCGCCGAGCACCGGCGCGGGGTCCCCCAGAGCAAGCACCCGCACTTCGTCCTCAACGCCGGGCGACGCGCGATCGGCACGATCTTCCCCGGGTTCGAGGAGTCACTCATCGAGGCCGGCGGGATGCTGCTGATGCCCTCGATGGACGCGGCCTACGGCGAGATGGACGGCTGGGGGCCGCGCAAGGCCAGCACCATGACGATGATCTACTCCTCCCGGATCCTCATCGAGCGTGTCCTGCGGGAGAAGGTCCGTGACCTGCCGACCATCGAGATCTGCGAGGGCGTGACCGCGTCGGGCCTGTCCACCACCGGAGGCGGGACACCGGCCGGGCGAGTGACCGGGGTGGAGTACCGCGACGCGCACGGCGAGACCCGGATCCTCGAGGCCGATCTCGTGGTGGACGCCCTGGGCCGCGGCTCCTCGGTCCGGGACTGGCTCGCGGCCGCCGGCTGGCCGGGCGTCCCCGAGAAGACCCTCGACGCCAAGGTCACCTACACCTCCCGCTGGTACCAGCTCCCGGACGCCTCGGAGCGGCCGCCGAACTGGTGGTGGAAGCACCTGGTCCTGACCCCCACCCAGGACACCGGCCCCCATCCGCAGGAGCACGAGTTCCTCTCGAACTTCTTCCCCGTCGAGGGTGACCGCGCGATCGCGTGCATGGGCTCGTGGGGGATCCAGATGCCGCGCACGCCGGAGACGTTCGAGGCCGCCGCCGACCGGCTCCGCGCGCCCACGTTCGCCGCCGCCATGCGGGCCGGCACCCCGATCTCGGAGGTGCACCTCACCCGCGCCACGGGCAACAAGTGGCGCCGCTACGACGAGCTGGCACACCCACCGCTGGGCCTGGTGGCCATCGGGGACGCGGCCTGCGCCTTCAATCCGTTCTACGCGCAGGGGATGAGCTCGGCCGCCCGCTCGGCGGTCGTGCTCTCCGACATCCTGGCCGAGCACCGGTCACTCGACTCCTCGTTCACCCGCGCGTTCCTCGACCGGCAGCGCACGTCGCTGGAGGTGCCGTGGATGCTGGCCATGGCCCGCGACCAGGGATACGACTTCGCCGAGGGCACGGAGGTCGCGCCCGCGTGGCGACGCAGGATCATGTCCCGGGTGTCGTGGCCGGTGTTCAACGCCATCACCGCCGCCGCCCGTGAGGACGACCACGTGGAGCAGACGTTCACCGCGGTGTTCAACCTCGACAAGTCGCTCCGCGACATGATGACGGACCCGCGCTTCGTCTACGGCCTGCTGCGCCACAAGGTCCGCGAGGCGCTCGGCCGCACCCGCGTGCCGGGTGGCTTCGACATCCGCCTCGACCCGCCCGGTACCGACTACTCCGATCCCGCGAACCCCGTGGAACCGGCGGCCTCCGCCGTCCGGTCCGCGACCCGACAGACGAAGGGCTGAGCGATGGCGTACTCCTGTGAACCCGATGCCCGGCAGGTCGCCGATTTCCTCGGCTTCTCCTGCGACGACGCACACCCCGTGGGGGCCGTTCGCTCACCGTTCGCCCTCGAGCACTGGACCATGCCCCTGCTCGAGGTGCTAATCATCGCCGGTGCGGTCTTCGCCCTCGTGCACGCGTGGCGGCGCTGGAGGCGCGACGGCGACCCGGTCAACCTCGGGCTGTGGTTCGCCTCCCTGATCTACCTGGCGGTCATCGAGCCGCCGCTGTACTTCCCCGAGTGGTTCGGTCTGCAGGACTACGTGGGCTTCATCTTCTCCCACAACGTCTTCACCGTGCAGTTCATGTTCGACCGACTGCCGCTGTACATCGTGGCGTTCTACCCGGTGATCTCACAGCTCACCTACGAGCTCGTCCGCGCCCTGGGGATCTTCGCCCGGCGCGGGGCCGCGATCGGGGCGATCGCCACCGCGTTCGCCAGCCAGGTGTTCTACGAGATCTTCGACCAACTCGGGCCCCAGCTCAGGTGGTGGGCGTGGAACCCCGACAACATGATCAACACGCCGATGTTCGCCTCCGTCCCGATGAACAGCATGTGGGTGTTCGCCTCGGTGTCCTTCGGCGTCATGGTGTGGCTCGTCGTGAAGCTCCTGGGCGGACCCCGACGCACCGGGACGCCCATGGGCGGCGGCTCGGTGGCCTGGCGGACCGTCGTCGCGGGGGTGCTCACCCCGGTACTCATGGTGATCCTGGCCGCGCCCACCAGGGTCGGCGTGGACGCCGAGAGCGAGGGAACCCTCCAACGGACCATCCTCTGGACGTTCCTCGGCATCCTCTGGATCGTCGGCCTGTGTCTGCTGGCGGACGCCACCCGCCGGACGTGGCGGGGCTCCACGCCGCCGGTCGCCTCGCCCGACTTCGTCCGCGTCTTCCCCGCCCTCTACGTCGGTGTACACGCGGTGTTCTGGATCGCGGCGCTCCCGGCCTTCCTGGGCGCGACGGACGGGGTCACCACCGGAGGCACCCCGATCGGGAGCGGGTGGTATGCGCTCGCCTGCTTCGCGGTCGCCATCTGGTTCGTCGTCGCGGCCGTCCTGGCGACCCGGTCCCCCTCCCGCGAGGTCGGCTCCGCCCCCGGCACCACCGCGGGCACCGGGGATCCGCGGACGCGCGAGGCCGATGTGACACCCTGAACCGATGGCGAGACACGGGTGGGGGGGCCGGCCCCCGGCGGACGAGGA
>NZ_JAALED010000282.1:0-2735 GCF_014145155.1 Dietzia sp. B19
GCTCGCGGGTGGCCGCCCACGCGAGCGCGAGCGCGACCGAGTCCGCCGGGCCGATGGCGTGGCGCAGCATCGAGTGCAGCACCTCCGGTAGGCGCCGGGCGTCGACCTCCCCGCGCTGGGCCAGCCCCTCGAGCCCGTGGGACAGGGTGTACATCCCGGAGGGGAAGGACGAGTCGGTGAACTGCAACGCGAGCAGCAGCCGCGACAGATCGGTGCCGCTCATGCCAGGTAGTGCAGCTGGGCCAGCGGCAGCGTGGTGGCCGGGGCGATGGTGGCGGGCTCGCCGTCGACGGTCACCACGTACGTGTCGGGGTCCACCTCGATCTCCGGGCAGCGGTCGTTGCGGACCATGTCCTTCTTGCCGATCCCCCGGCACCCGCGCACGGGCAGGCACGGTGAGGTCAGGCCCAGTTGCTCGGGCACGCCGGCCTCGATCGCGGCCGCGGACAGGAACGTCACGCGGGTGGACTGCATGGCCCCGCCGTACGCGCCGAACATCGGGCGGTAGATCACGGGCTGCGGGGTGGGAAGGGAGGCGTTCGGGTCGCCCATCGGCGCCCACACGATCATCCCCCCTTTGATCACCAGCGAGGGCTTGGCGGCGAACGAGTCGACCGGCCACACCACCAGGTCCGCGAGCTTGCCGGGTTCGATCGAGCCCAGGTGATCGGCGATTCCCGCGGCGATGGCGGGGTTGATGGTCATCTTGGCGACGTAGCGCAGGACCCGCTCGTTGTCGTTGCGCGCCCCGCCCTGACCGTCGGGGGACGCGACCACGTCCTCGGGCAGCGGCCCGCGCTCGACCCGGCAGTGGTGGGCGGTCTGGAACGCCCGTTGCCACGACTCCCCGATCCGTCCCATGGCCTGCGAGTCGGACGAGAAGATCGAGATGATGCCCTCGTCGTGCAGCACGGTCTCGGCGGCGATGGTCTCGGCCCGCACGCGGGAGTCGGCGAAGCTGACGTCCTCGGGGATGTCGTGCGACAGGTGGTGGCAGACCATCACCATGTCGAGCAGCTCGTCGACCGAGTTGACCGTGTACGGCAGCGTCGGGTTGGTGGAGGCGGGCAGGACGTTGGGCTCGCCGCACACCCGCAGGATGTCGGGCGCGTGGCCGCCGCCGGCGCCCTCGGAGTGGAAGGTGTGGATGGTCGAGTCGCCGAACGCGGCGCGGGTGTCCTCGTAGAAGCCGGACTCGTTGAGGGTGTCGGTGTGGATCGCGACCTGCACGTCGTACTGGTCGGCGACCTCCTGCACGCAGCGGATGGTCGCCGGGGTGGTCCCCCAGTCCTCGTGGATCTTCAGTCCCGCCGCTCCGGCCACGATCTGCTCGACCGCCGACTCGGGCTGTGAGGTGTTGCCCTTGCCCAGGATCCCGATGTTCACCGGCAGCCCGTCGGCGGCCTGCAGCATCCGGCCGATGTTCCAGGCGCCCGGCGTGCAGGTGGTCCCCTTGGTGCCCTCGGACGGGCCGGTCCCTCCGCCGAACATGGTGGTCACCCCGTTGGACAGGGCCTCGTCCACCTGCTGTGGGGCGATGAAGTGGATGTGGGTGTCCACTCCCCCGGCGGTGACGATCTTGTGCTCGCCCGCCACCACCTCCGTGCCGGGGCCGATCACCAGCTCGGGGTGCACTCCGTCCTGCAGGTGCGGGTTCCCGGCCTTGCCCACGGCCACGATCCGGCCGTCGCGCACCCCGATGTCGCCCTTGACCACGCCGATCACGGCGTCGAGGATCGTGGCCCCGGTGATCACCAGGTCGAGCGCGCCCGAGGCCCGCGTGCCGGCCGGGTCCTGCGCCATGCCGTCCCGGATCGCCTTGCCGCCGCCGTAGACGGCCTCCTCGCCGTAGCCGGACGACCCGTCGGTGGTGACGGCGTTGTGATCAACCGTGACCTCGACGGTCAACACCGTGTCCGCCAACGTCAGTCGGTCCCCGACCGTGGGACCGTAGATGTCGGTGTAGGTCGCGCGCGGGAGCACGGTCGGCGGGCCCTCGGCGACGGGAACACCGTCCGCGGGCGGCCGGGCCTCGTTGTCGTCGTCATCGGCCACGTCCGCGCTGTCGCAGAGGAACCCGCCGTCGCGCATGCGCCCCAGCGCGCGCTCACGCACGGCCGGATCGTCGAGACGACCGTCGACCAGCCCGGAGAAGCCGTGGCAGACGCGCTCGCCGGCGTAGTCCACCAGCCGCACCGTGCGGGTCTGACCGGGTTCGAACCGCACCGCCAGGCCCGCGCCGATCGCCAGGTGGCGCCCGTATGCGGCGGGCCGGTCGAACCGGAGCTCGCGGTTGGCCTCGAAGAAGTGGTAGTGCGAGCCCACCTGGACGGCGCGGTCTCCGGTGTTGGTCACCGCGAGTTCGACGGTCGCGCGCCCGGCGCCCAGCGTGATGTCGCCGTCGCCGTACTGGTACTTCCCGGATCCGGACATCGCGCTCCTCGGGGTCGGTGTGGTGGTGGGTTGGTGGAGTGGGGGCTAGTGCGAGTGGGTGTAGACGCTGCCGTCGGCCGCCACGTGGGAATGGGCGTAACCGTGGCCGTCCTCGGCGTCGAGCGCCGCGTCGATGCCGTCCCGTCCGTGATCGAGCCGGTGGACCGCCTCGCGCACGCGGGTGTCGATCACGCTGCGCAACACGGCCGGGCCCAGCAGGTACTCGCCCTCGCCGGGCAGGTCCCGGCCGGTGACCGGCGACGGGGCCAACGTGGCGCTCACGACCATCGGACGCTCCGACC
>NZ_JAALED010000283.1:0-2464 GCF_014145155.1 Dietzia sp. B19
AGCCGGGGGGCGGTGGCGTGCCGTACGCCGGGATCCCGGAGGACGACGCGCCCGCCGGAACCGACTCACGCTCGCGATCGGTCCGGTCGCCCGGGTCCCGGCCCGCGTCCTGCCCGGTGCCACCTTGCTCTCGGCTCGCCGGGAGGACGGGCATCGAGAACGGGTCGCTCGTCGGTGGCGGCCACGGCTCGCCGCGTTCCTTCGCCAGCTCACCCGGTGTCTTGATGGGCGGCCGGGTCGACGGGACACGACCGGAGAAGTCGTCGAACTCGGTGATCCTCGGACGCTTGACCACGTCCGCGAACAGCCGTTGGAGATCCTCCTGCCGGAGCGTCTCCTTCTCGAGCAGTTCCCCTGCCACGGAGTCGAGGATCTCCCGGTTCTCCTCGAGGACCTTCCACGCCTCGGTGTGCGCGGCGTCGATGATCCGGCGGACCTCGTCGTCGATTGCCTTGGCCACCTCCGGGGAGTACTCGGAGCCCCCGGCGCCGCCGCGTCCGAGGAACGGGTCCCCGCCCTCGCCGCCGTACCTGACCGCCCCGAGCCTGGAACTCATGCCGTACTCGGCGACCATCGTGCGGGCGATCCTGGTGGCCTGCTCGATGTCCGAGCTGGCGCCGGAGGTCGGTTCGCCGAAGACGTACTCCTCGGCTGCGCGGCCGCCCATGGCCATGACGATCCGCGCGATCATGTCCGCGCGGGTCATGAGGGACTTGTCGTCCTCCGGGACGACCAGTGCGTGCCCCCCGGTGCGGCCGCGAGCGAGGATCGTGACCTTGTGGACCGGCTCCAGGTCCTCCATCGCCCACGCCGCGAGCGCGTGACCGGACTCGTGGTAGGCGGTGACCTTCTTCTCGTGCTCGCTGATCACGCGGTGCTTGCGGCGTGGTCCGCCCACGACCCGGTCGGTGGCCTCCTCGAGGATGTCGATCGAGATCTCGTCCCGGCCCATCCGGGCGGCCAGCAGCGCGCCCTCGTTGAGCACGTTGGCCAGGTCCGCGCCGGACATGCCGATCGTGCGCCGGGCCAGCGACCGCATGTCCACGTCGGCGGCCAGGGGCTTGCCCACCGAGTGGACGGCGAGGATGGACTCGCGACCGCGCAGGTCCGGGTTGGTCACCGGCACCTGGCGGTCGAACCGACCGGGCCGCAGCAGGGCCGGATCGAGCACGTCGGGACGGTTGGTCGCCGCGATCATGATGACCGTCTCACGGTCGCTGAACCCGTCCATCTCCACGAGGAGCTGGTTGAGGGTCTGCTCGCGTTCGTCGTGGCCGCCACCCGTCCCGGAGCCGCGGTGCCGACCGACGGCGTCGATCTCGTCGACGAACACGATGCAGGGCGCGTTCTGCTTGGCCTTCTCGAACAGGTCGCGGACACGCGAGGCGCCCACGCCCACGAACATCTCCACGAAGTCCGAGCCCGAGATCGAGAAGAACGGCACCCCTGCCTCGCCGGCCACCGCCCGCGCCAGCAGGGTCTTGCCCGTTCCGGGTGGCCCGTAGAGGAGGACGCCGCGGGGGATCTTGGCGCCCAGGCGCTCGTACCGCGCCGGGTTCTGGAGGAAGTCCTTGATCTCGTTGAGCTCCTCCACGGCCTCGTCCTCACCGGCGACGTCGGCGAACGTGGTCTGCGGCATGTCCTTGGTGAACTCGACGGCCCGCGACTTGCCGACGCCGAACAGGCCGCCCTTGCCGCCCTGCATGCGCGTCATGAAGTAGAACAGGAGCCCGAAGAGGATGAGCATGGGCAGCAGGAACGACAGCATCTGGGTGAGGAAGCCCTGCTGGGTGACGGTGGTGTCGTACTTCTCCGGCTCCGCGGCGGCGATCCGGTCGAAGATCTGGGCCGCCGCCCGCTCCGGGTACTTGGCGAGCAGCTGGTCGGTCTCGTCCGCACCCTCCTCAGGGGTGATCGCCGACTCGAGCGTGAGCCGCAGCTGCTGCTCGCGGTCCTCGATCGTCGCCTCCCTGACGTTCCCGGCGTCGATCTGCGCGAGGGCCACCGAGGTGTCGACCTCCGTGTACCCCCGCTCGTCGTTCGCGAAGAACGAGAAACCGACGATCGCCAGGATGATGACGCCCGCGATCGCCACGTTGCGGAAAACGGTGTTGCTCTTACGTTCCATTCGGTCCTCGAGTGCGAAGGACGGACCCGCCGGTCGGCGGACCTCGTGATGCGACCGACCTCGTCGCCTATCGCCCCAGGCTACCTGCGGGGCACGACAGCCGACCGTGCTGATCGCCGTGGGCGGACAGGCGATCGTGTCGTACGCGCCCCGTACCATCGGGCTCGTGATCACCCCCACCCCGCCCGCGTCCCGGACCGCAGAGGCGGTGCGGTCCGGCGCCGACACCGCGACGGGGGCGCTCGACGCCGCCCTGGACCGGATCGCGCACCTGGATCCGGCACTCCGTGCCTTCACCACTCTCCTCGGGACTGACGGCCGTGCGGCCGCGGCGGC
>NZ_JAALED010000284.1:0-2638 GCF_014145155.1 Dietzia sp. B19
CCGGTCGGGGACGCCACGAACGGGGCCACCGTCCGCCCGGCGGAGGCGCGCGGAGCCGGCGGCACGACCGAGGTGCCGCAGACCAACACCCCGTCCACCCACACCGCGGCGGACAGCGATGTCGAGCGCCTCGACTCCCAGAAGCAACTGCTCAACGGCGTCGAGTACACCCTGCCGCCCGTCAGCCTGCTGACCGCGGGGGACCCGCCCAAGGAGCGCAGCGAGTCCAACGACCAGATGATCGACGCCATCCAGGGCGTCCTCGAGCAGTTCAAGATCGACGCCGCGGTCACCGGGTTCACCCGCGGGCCGACGGTCACGCGCTACGAGGTCGAGCTCGGCCCCGGCGTCAAGGTCGAGAAGATCACGGCGCTGCACCGGAACATCGCCTACGCGGTGGCCACGGACAACGTCCGTCTCCTCGCCCCGATCCCCGGCAAGTCCGCGGTGGGCATCGAGGTCCCCAACCTCGACCGGGAGCTGGTGAGGCTCGCCGACGTGCTCACCGACCCCAAGACCGCCACCAAGCACAACCCGATGCTCATCGGACTGGGCAAGGACATCGAGGGGGACTTCGTCACCGCCGACCTGTCCAAGATGCCGCACCTCCTGGTGGCCGGCTCGACCGGATCGGGTAAGTCCAGCTTCGTCAACTCGATGCTCGTGTCGTTGCTCACCCGCGCGACACCGGACGAGGTGCGCCTGATCCTCGTGGATCCCAAGATGGTCGAGCTGACGCCGTACGAGGGGATCCCACACCTGATCACCCCGATCATCACGCAGCCCAAGAAGGCGGCCGCCGCGCTGGCGTGGCTGGTCGAGGAGATGGAACAGCGCTACCAGGACATGAAGTCCACCCGCGTGCGCCACATCACCGATTTCAACGAACGGGTCAAGTCCGGTGCCATCACGACCCCGCCCGGCAGCGAACGGGTGTACCGCCCGTATCCGTACATCGTCGCGGTGGTGGACGAACTCGCCGACCTCATGATGACCGCGCCGCGTGACATCGAGGACGCGATCGTGCGGATCACCCAGAAGGCCCGTGCCGCCGGGATCCACCTGGTGCTGGCCACGCAGCGTCCGTCCGTCGACGTGGTCACGGGCCTCATCAAGACCAACGTGCCGTCGCGTCTGGCCTTCGCCACGTCCTCGCTCACCGACTCGCGGGTCATCCTGGACCAGGCGGGGGCGGAGAAGCTGATCGGGATGGGTGACGGTCTCTTCATCCCGATGGGGGCGTCGCGACCCGTCCGTATGCAGGGTGCGTTCATCACCGACGAGGAGATCCACGAGGTCGTGGACTACGCCAAGAACCAGGCGGAGCCCGACTACGACGACACCGTCACCGCCGCCAAGGAGGAGTCCAAGAAGGACATCGACGGCGACATCGGGGACGACCTCGACGACCTGCTCGCGGCCGTCGAGCTCGTGGTCTCCAGCCAGTTCGGGTCCACCTCGATGCTGCAGCGCAAGCTCCGCGTCGGGTTCGCCAAGGCGGGTCGGCTCATGGACCTGATGGAGTCCCGCGACATCGTCGGACCCTCGGAGGGCTCGAAGGCCCGCGACGTGCTGGTCAAGCCGGAGGAGCTGGGGTCGGTCATCTGGATGATCAAGGGCGGCACCCCGCCCGAGGAGGACCCGGGAGACCTGCCTGCCGGGAGCGAGAACCTGGACGAGGCGCCGGTGGGCTGAACCGCGCGGTCTCAGGCCAGCGCGCCGTACACCGGCATCCACTCCCGGACGGTGACCTCGGAGACCATTCCGCGCAGACAGTGGGGGTCCTGCGCCACCAGTGCGCGGGCGGTGTCGGAATCGGCGGCCTCGACGACGAGCAGGGCGCCCGAACCGTCCGTGTACGGACCCACCGACCGGATCGATCCCGCGTCGACCCGGGCGGAGAGCCACTCGCGATGGGCGGGCTTGTTGGCCTCCCGGTCATCGGTCTGCTCGGGCTCGTACCGGTAGTCGACTGCGAAGAGCGGCATCGGTGTGGTCCTTCCTGGTCGCTGCGGGGGTGTTGTCGGATCAAGGGTATTCGGCCGGGTCTCGCTAAGGTGAGGGGGTGACACTTCCCATCACCGATGACGGACGCCCCGGCGCCGAGGTCCCCGTACTCAACATCGCCAACGTGCTCACCGTCCTGCGGATCGTGTTGGTCCCGGTGTTCGTGGTCCTGTTCTTCGTGGCCGACGCGCAGGACCCGTGGTGGCGGGTGGGTGCGTTCGTCGTCTTCGTGTTCGCGATGGCGACCGACTACGTGGACGGGTACCTCGCCCGGCGGCTGGGTCTGGTGACGGACTTCGGCAAGATCGCCGACCCGATCGCGGACAAGGCGCTCATGGCGGCGGCGATGATCTCGCTGTCCCTGGTCCACGAGCTGTTCTGGTGGGTGACGATCGTGATCCTCGTCCGCGAGGTGGGGATCACCCTCTGGCGTCTGTTCGGCGTCGACCACGTGGTGGCGGCCAGTAAGGGTGGCAAGCTCAAGACCGTGACCCAGACCCTGGGGCTGGGCATGCTGATCCTCCCGCTACCGCACTGGGTCTGGCCCGTCGAATGGGCCGTGATCGGCGTGGCGCTGGTCCTGACCGTCTACACGGGTATCGATTACCTGGTGAAGGCGCGTCAGGCCGCC
>NZ_JAALED010000285.1:0-4587 GCF_014145155.1 Dietzia sp. B19
CCGGCGGCGCGTCGCGGCGCGAGGCCCCGCTGGTGGCCGACCCCGACCCGGCGCTCACCGCCGACGGACTGCCGCAGGCGTTCGTGCTCACCGCCATCGTCATCGCGTTCGCCATCACGATCTACCTGCTGGTGCTGGCGGTGATCGGCGGTGACGACGACGACACCGACGTGGGCGACCTCGACCACCTGGACCTCCTCCCGGAGGTCCCGGGGGGCGCACACCCGGAGGACCCGGAGCCCGACGAGCCGGCGAACCACGACGCGGAAGGTGTCCACCGATGATGCCGGAGTCCGTCCTCACCCTGTTCGTCGCCATCCCGCTGCTCACGGCGGGCCTGCTCATAGCCGTCGCTTCGAGAACACGCCTGGTCCTGACTGTCCTGTTCGCCGTCCTCGTGGTGCAACTGGCCGCGGCGATCGCCACCGTGGCGTGGGTGTCGGACGGTTCGGTCGTGGTGCACCAGGTCGCCCTGTGGGCGCCCGGAGTGGCCATCCCGTTCGTGCTGGACATGTTCTCGGCGCTCATGCTCACGGTGACGAGTCTGCTGACGCTCACGTGCGCGGCTTTCGCGGTCCCGGCCGGGGAGGCGTTCAAGAGGTTCTACCCGCCGTTGGTGCTCCTCGTGACCGCCGGCGTCAACGGGGCCCTGCTTACGGGGGACCTGTTCAACTTCTTCGTCTTTGTCGAGGTCATGCTCCTGCCCTCGTACGGGCTCATGATCATCACCCGGTCCGGTCGGGCCAGCGTGGCCGGTGTCGCGGCCTCGCGGCTCTACATCTCGGTCAACCTGCTCGCCTCGACCATCCTGCTGATCGGCGTGGCCCTGATCTACGGGTTGACGGGAACCGTCAACATCGCCGAACTCCACGGGGCCGCCTCGGAGAACACCGGCGTGGCCGTGGCCACCGCCCTGGTGCTCTTCGCGCTCGCGATCAAGGCCGCCGTCGTCCCCGTGCACGGGTGGCTTGCACGGGCCTACCCCAAGATGTCCCCCGCCGTGACCGCGATGTTCTCCGGCCTGCACACCAAGATCGCGATCTACGCCATCTACCGCATCTACGCGGTGATCTTCGACGGGGACCCGCGCTACCTCTGGGTGGGCGTGGTGGTGTTCTCGGCCACCATGCTGATCGGTGTGCTCGGCGCGGTGGGCGAGGCCGCCCCGCGCTCGATCCTCGCGTTCCACATGGTCAGCCAGATCGGGTACATCCTGCTCGGGGTCGCCCTTTTCGGCCCACTGGGGCTCACCGCCGGCATCTTCTATCTGCTGCACCACATGATCGTCAAGGCCGCGTTGTTCCTGGCCATCGGCGCGATCGAGGTGCGCTACGGTCCCCGGCGGCTGGGGCAACTCTCCGGACTCGCCAAGACCGAACCACTCATCGCGATCGCGTTCTTCGCCTCCGCCATGTCGCTGGCCGGGATCCCGCCCTTCTCCGGCTTCGTGGCCAAGCTCAGCCTGATCATCGCCGCCCTCGACGCCGGGCAGATCGCCGCCGCGGCCGTCGCCGTGGCGGTAAGCATCCTCACCCTGCTGTCGATGCTCAAGATCTGGACGGGGATCTTCCTCGGCGAACCCACCGCCACCGACTCCCGCACGCTCCCGGAGGGTCTGGACCCCGCCTACTCCGATGCCCCGGGGATCCCCGACGGCCGGGACCGCGCCGGGCTCGACGCGACCGGTGACGCCGCGAGCGGTGGCGCCGCGACCTCCACGGTGGCCACCGCCACGGCGGAGGCCGGGGCCCCCGACCCCGTCATGGTTCCCCCGGGTCGCCGGATCGGTCTGGCACTCGCGGCGCCCGCGCTGGCGCTGGCCGTGGTGACGTTGGCGCTGGGACTGGGGGGTCAGGTGCTCCTGGAGCTGTCCGGGACCGCTGCGGCCAACCTGTACGACCCGACCGGATACGTCCAGGCGGTGCTCGGATGACCGCCACCCTGACCTGGCCGCTGCGGATCCTGTGGTTCCTGCTGTGGTTCTTCTGGCAGCAGACCACGACCAGCGCGAAGGTCGTCCGCGACGCCTTCCTGCCCCACGCCTCGATCACCCCGGGCTTCGTGCGGTTCCCCACCAGGTGCCGCACCGAACTCGAGGTGACCGTGCTGTCCTCGCTCATCACCCTGACCCCGGGGACGCTGACCCTGGGCGCGCACCATCCGGGGGGCGGTGAGGGGTGGGAGATCGTGGTCCACGGGATGTACTTCCCGGATCCCGACGACCTGACGGCCTCGCTACACGATATGGAGAACCACATGCTGCGGGCGATCCGGAGAGAGGGGCTGGTCCGGTGATCGCCGTCGACATCGCCATCGTCCTGGTCTCCATCGCGGCCGTCCTGTCCTCCTACCGGATGGTCCGTGGCCCCCACGCCGGTGACCGAGCCATCGCGGCGGACCTGCTGTTCTTCGCGTTCATCGCACTCCTCGCCCTCGTCGGCGTGAGGGTGGACAGTCCCTTCGTCTACGACCTCGTCCTGGTCGCGACGCTGGTGGGCCTGGTCTCCGCTCTCTCGCTGGCCCGACTCATGTCCGGGGGTCGGCGATGAGCTGGGACCTGCTCGCGACCGTCCTGGGATCGGTCTCCGTCCTGACGGGGTCCGTGGTGTTCCTCGGAGGCGCCATCGGCCTCCTGCGGTTCCCCGACCTCTACGTCCGGTCCTCCGCCATCGGGGCGGCCGCCGGACTCGGGCTGGTGTTCGTGATCGTCGGCGCCTTCCTGCTGCACCCGTCCTGGGATGCGGCACCCAAGGTGGTCGTGGCGGCGATACTGCAGTTCGCCTCCTCCGCCATCGGCGCGATGTCCATCGCCCGCGCCGGGTTCCTCTCGGGCGCCGCGCCCACCTCGGCCACCCGGTATTCGCAGATCGGGTTCGCCACCGACACCCCGTCCGACTCCCCCAAGGGGACCGGTGATGACTGAGCCGCGCGATCTGCCGGACGATCCCGGGGGGCCACCGACCGACGCCACGGGGTTCGCCCTGGTCGACGAGCACGTCGACGAGAACAGCACCTACGGCGAGATGAGCCTGGACGAGGCGACCCGGCGGTTGGCCCGGCTCCGCTCCCGCGGCGACCTCCGGGCGGCCTCGCGCCTCATGGCGTCACTGCCCGACCAGGTCGTGGTGGACATGTTCGAGCGCAGCGCCGACCGCGACCGGGCCGTCGCGTTCCGGTTGCTGCCCAAGGGGCGCGCCCTGGTGCTGTTCGAGGCCCTCGACGCGCCGGTGCAGTCCGAGCTGCTGCGCGGCCTGCGCGAGGAGCAGGTCGCCCACCTCTTCGAGGAGCTCGACCCCGACGACCGCGTCGCTCTCATGGACGAGCTCCCGGCCTTCGTCGCCACGCGCCTCCTGCGCGGGCTGCCGCCCGAGGAGCGCGCGCTCACCAACGAGATCCTCGGCTACCCGGCCGGCTCCATCGGCCGCAGGATGACGCCCGAGTTCGTCTCCGCCCGCCCGGAGATGACCGCGGAGCAGGCGCTCGACCGGGTCCGCGCCCGGCTGGTCGACGTCGAGACGATCTACACGATCCCCGTCGTGGACCAGGGACGCCGCCTCATCGGGGTCGTCGGTCTGAGGTCCCTGATGGGCGCGGAACCCGACACCCTCGTCGGGGACCTGATGAACGACGCCATCTCGATCCACGCCCGCGCCTCCGAGGAGGAGGCCGCCCGCCTGAGCGCGGACGAGCGCGTGATAGTCCTGCCGATCACCGACGAGGAGGACCGCCTCGTGGGCATCCTCACCGTCGACGACGCGCTGCGGATCCTCGAGGACGCCGAGACCGAGGACGCGGCCCGCCAGGGTGGCTCCGAGCCCCTGCGCCGGCCGTACCTGGCCACCCCGGTGCGGTCGATCGTCCGGTCGCGCGTGGTGTGGTTGCTCGTGCTGGGACTCGGCGCGGCGCTCACCGTGCAGGTGTTGGCGGTGTTCGAGACCACGCTCGAGCAGGTCGTGGCGCTCTCGTTGTTCGTTCCGCTCATCATCGGTACCGGCGGGAACACCGGGAACCAGGCCGCCACGACGGTCACCCGCGCCCTGGCACTCGGCGACGTCCGCCCCCGCGACGCCCTGCGGGTACTCGTGCAGGAGGTGCGGACCGGGTTCATCCTGGGGCTCGCGCTGGGCGCGGTGGGACTCATCGCCGCGGGGTTCATCTTCGGCTTCGACTTCGGACTGGTCATCGGGCTGACCCTGCTGGCGCTGTGCACCATCGCGGCCACGGTGGGCGGGCTCATGCCGCTGCTCGCACAGGCGGTCCGGGCGGACCCGGCGGTGTTCTCCAACCCGTTCATCACGACGTTCGTCGACGCGATCGGGTTGATCGTGTACTTCCTGGTAGCGCGGGCCGTTCTGGGCCTGTAGGCAGGGGAGAAGACCCGACGCGGGAGGTGGATGTGGTTCAGCTGGCCCTGCAGCTCCTGGTGGCCGCTCTGCTGCTCAACGTGCTGGCCTGCCTCGTGCGGGTGGTGCGAGGCCCCTCCCCGCGTGACCGCGTGACCGGGGTCGTGTTGGCCGGCACCACCGGCGCCGCCCTGCTGTGCACGCTGTCCGTCCTGGCCGGCGCCCCGGCGGTCCGTTCGGCGGC
>NZ_JAALED010000286.1:0-3837 GCF_014145155.1 Dietzia sp. B19
GGCGGGAAGAGGCTGTCCGCCCAACGCTGCCACCCGGCGGTGAGCACGTCGCGGTCGAACTCGTCGCCGAAGTAGTAGTGGACGACGGTGACCATGCCCCACGCGCCGTCGCCGCTGAAGAAATGGGCGCCGCTGTTGCTGCGGATGCCGAGATTCCCCGGTTCGGCCACCTCCACCACGCCGTCGATCGGGTCGAGCCCATCGGGTGTCAGGTGCACGGTGTCGCCGACCGCCGGCTGTCGGTCGATGCCCAGGGCGTCGTTGAACCGCGCCCAGATGCCATCCTTGTCGAGGTCGCTGAACGCGATGATCGACACGGTGGCCGGCGGCAGGCCGCGGAAGTGGTCGAAGTAGCGGCGGAGATTGGCCAGGAACCCGTCCCAGCCGTGGCTGTGGTACTCGGCCTCCCAGTCCTCGCCGGTGATTCCGCTGTGGATGAGCCGCAGCACGGCTCCGCCGCCGTCCCTGCCCTCGACGAGGAACTCCACGACCTCCGTCTGGCCGTCCGCAGAGGACGAGTACCGCCGCCCGGGCTCCCACTCCCGGACCGTGGCCTCGGAGATGTTGCCGGACCCGAAGTCGGACACGACGCGGGCGCCGACGCCCCCCTCCGGCGGGTCGAACCGGTGCGGCACGAACCAACACGCCATACCCTCACCTGTGGCGACGGCCTCCCACACCTCCTCCGGCGTGGCGTCGAGCTCGATGGACTTCTCGATCCGCTTGGGCTGGTCAGACATCGTCCTTCTCCTTACCGTCAGATGTGTCGCTGTCGTGTGTGTCGCTGTCGTGTGTGTCGCTGTCAGATGTCTCGCTGTCAGATGTCTCGCTGTCAGATGTGTCGGCGCGCTCGGAGGTGTCGGCGCGCTCGGAGGTGTCGGCGCTCCCGGGTGGGACGGCGTGAATCCCCACGATGAGCCGGTGTCGGCGGCTCCCATCGGAGGAGTCGTCGTGGTACCTGGACACGAGCCTGGTCACCGCGTCGGTGAGTTCGTCGGCGAACGCCGCGCGGTCGGCCGGGGTGGCGAAGCACACCTCGCCGTCGAGACCGAACGTCCCGACCCGCTTACCGGTCCGGCGCGCCCCGACGACCAGTTCACCCACCTCGCGCACCATCCGTGAGGCCAGCGCGAGCAGCCATCGTGGGGACGCCTGGTCGCGGTCGGCGCCGACGACCGGCTGGGTCCGTCCCATCACCCCGGGAGAGACGACGTACGACGACGACGAGGCCCTCAGTATCCGTTCGTGGACGTTCCCCCGCCGTCGCTCCTCGACCAGTTCGACCAGCCCGTGCTTCTCGAGCTGCCGGAGGTGATAGTTGAGCTTCTGCCTCGGTACACCCAGGCGGGCGGCGAGCGTGGTGGCCGACCCCGGTTCGGAGAGTTCGGCCAACAGTCGCGCGCGGATCGGGGCCAGGGCGGCGGTCGCCACCTCTGCGCTGTCGATCACGCCGATGTCCTGCATGCCCCCGGCCTCCTGTCCTGGATGGCACCAAGCCTCCTACCGACAAACCTTCTTGTCAAGGAATTTTTCCCCGTCGGCACTCGACCGCCCGGGGGTGGACGCCCCCGGGCCGGACCCGATCAGTCGGCCGGAGGTCAGCGCTCGCCTACGCTCGGATCCATGTGTATCCACCACGGCACCGCCACCCTCGCCGGCTCCGTGACCCCTCCCGATCCCGCGCACGAGGCGGCACAGGTGCGGGCTCTGTGGGAGCCGCTGGGTCTTCCGGGGATCATCGACGTCCACACGCACTTCATGCCCGACCGCGTGATGGCCAAGGTGTGGGACTACTTCGACGCCGCCGGCCCCAAGATCGGCCGGACGTGGCCGATCACCTACCGGGAGGCCGAGGACGAGCGGGTCGCCCGCCTGAGGTCCTACGGCGTACTGGCGTTCTCGTCGATGCTGTACCCGCACAAGGCGGACATGGGGGCGTGGCTCAACTCGTGGTCGGCGGACTTCGCCTCTCGGCACCCCGACTGCCTGCACACCGCGACCTTCTTCCCCGAGCCGACCGCGGGTGACTACGTCCGCGACGCGATCGAGGCCGGGGCCCGGGTGTTCAAGTCACACATCCAGGTGGGCGAGTACGACCCTCGCGATCCGTTGCTGGACCCGGTGTGGGGCCGGCTCGCGGAGGCGCAGGTGCCCACGGTGATCCACTGCGGGAGCGGTCCCGTGGCGGGACCCTTCACGGGCCCGGAGCCGGTCGCGGACGTGCTCGAGCGGTTCCCGGATCTCCCGTTGATCATCGCCCACATGGGCATGGGTGAGTACTCGGAGTTCCTGGACCTGGCCGAGCGGTACAGCGGTGTCTACCTGGACACGACCATGGCGTTCACCGACTTCGTCGAGGAGATCAGCCCGTTCCCGGCCTCGGAGCGCGGGCGGCTCGCCGATCTGGGGCACAAGATCCTGCTGGGGACCGACTTCCCCAACATCCCCTACCCGTTCGCGCACCAACTCGACGCCCTGGCGGGACTCGGGATGGGCGACGACTGGCTACGGGCGGTGTGGCACGGGAACGCCGCGAGGCTCTTCGACCTCTGACAGACCGGTCCGGCCCGCCGCGCGGCTGTCGGGCCCCGGCATCCGCTGTTCTGCCGGTTCGGGAGACGGTTCGGGGAACGGTTGGGGAGCCCGGGGCTCACTCTGCTCGGGACGGAGCACGCCTCCCGACCGCGCGGGCTGGGAGGGTCCGCCGGACAGGATTCGGCGGCCGGACAGGGCGCTGCCCAGGGTCAGCTCGTCCGCGAACTCGAGATCCGCACCCATGGGCAGGCCTGAGGCCAGACGGCTCACCACGAGTTCAGGGAACGGCCGCAGCAACCTGGCCAGGTACGTGGAGGTGGCCTCGCCGGTGGTGTTGGGGTCGGTCGCGATGATGATCTCCGCGATCTCCTCGCCCTCGAACTCCTCCCCGACCCGCCTCATCAGGCCGGCGATGCGCAGCTCGTTGGGCCCGATGCCGTTGATGGGATCGAGCGCGCCACCGAGCACGTGGTAGAGCCCGCGGAACTCGCGGGTGCGCTCGATGGCCTCGATGTCCTTGGGCTCCTCGACCACACAGATGAGCGTGGGGTCGCGCCGCGGGTCGGAGCAGATGCGGCAGCGTTCGGCCGCCGACACCGTGCCGCAGACCTCGCAGTACGTGACGCCGTCGACCACCGCCTGCAGCGCGGAACGCAGCCGCTCCACCGACTCCGGCTCCGCCTGCAGGAGGTGGAAGGCCAGCCGCTGCGCGGACTTCGGACCGACGCCCGGCAGTTTGCCGAACTCGTCGATCAGGTTCTGGACTGGTCCCTCGTACATCGCCGTTCCTGTGCTGTGTCGTTCCCGGCGGCGGATGCGCCGCCGGGTGGCGGGTCCCGGATATCCCCGGGTCCCGCCGGGCTCACATGCCCAGGCCGCCCATCATGTCGCCGAGGCCGCCGCCGGAGGCCAGGGGGCCGAGCCGCGACTCGGCGAGCTGCTGGACCTTGGTGTGGGCGTCGCCGAACGCACCGACGAGCAGATCCTGGAGCGTCTCGATGTCCTCGGGGTCCACGACCTTGGGGTCCACCGTGACCCCGGTGACCTCACCGGTGCCGCGCATGGTGACGGTGACGAGGCCGCCACCGGCCTGGCCGTCGACCGTGCTCGCGGCGATCTCCTGCTGCGCCTGGGCGAGCTGGGCCTGCATCTGCTGGGCCTGCTCGAGGAGGGCGTTCATGTCGGGTCCGGGCTGCATGGCGGGTCCTTTCGGCTGGTGCCTCATCTAAGCCGGGGCGGCCCCGGTCGGTCGGAACCCAGGGTAACCGCACCATCGGACAGCGTGCCCCGCCGCGCGGCGGG
>NZ_JAALED010000287.1:0-2022 GCF_014145155.1 Dietzia sp. B19
CCGCGGCAGGGGACGCGGTGGACCGGATCGCCCCGCGTCGGCGCCGGTCAGCCGAGCTCGCCGCGGACGTACGACTCGTAGGCCGGGAGGTCGAGGAAGCCGTGACCGGACAGGCCGATCACGATGGACGGGCCCGTGCCCGCCTCCCCGGTGTGCCTGCGGGCCTCGTCGAACGCGCCGGCGAGGGCGTGGGTGGACTCGGGCGCGGGCACGATGCCCTCGGCCTTGGCGAACTCGACACCGGCGGCGAAGGCGACGTTCTGTTCCACCGCGATCGAGTCGAGCAGGCCGAGGTGCTTGACGTGACTGACCAGCGGTGCCATCCCGTGGTACCGGAGACCGCCCGAGTGGATGGGGTCCGGGACGAAGTCCTGGCCCAGCGTGTACATCTTCATGAGCGGGGTCAGACCCGCCACGTCTCCGTGGTCGTATCGGAACTCGCCCTCGGTCATGGACGGGCAGGCGGTCGGTTCGACGGCCACGATCCTCGTCTGCGCCCCGGCCAGGTTCTCGCGGATGAACGGGAACGCCAGACCGGCGAGGTTGGAGCCGCCCCCAGCGCACCCGAAGACGTAGTCGGGCGCGGCCTCCCCGAACATCTCGAGCTGTTTGAGGGCCTCCTCGCCGATGATCGTCTGGTGCAGGCACACGTGGTTGAGGACGGAACCCAGGGAGTAGCGGGCCTCGGGGTCGCCCGCCGCCACCTCGACCGCCTCCGACACCGCCATTCCCAGCGAACCGGGGGTGTGGGGGTCCTTGGCGAGGAAGGACCGGCCCGCCTCGGTCAGGTCGGAGGGGCTCGGGTGGACGGAGGCGCCGAAGGTCTCCATGAGCATCCGGCGGTACGGCTTGGACTCGAAGGACGCCTTGACCTGCCAGACCTCAACCTCGATGCCGAAGGCCTGACCGGCGAACGCCAGCGACGCGCCCCACTGACCGGCGCCGGTCTCGGTGGTGAGCTTGGTGATGCCCTCCGCGGCGTTGTAGTACGCCTGGGCCACGGCCGTGTTGGGCTTGTGTGAGCCGACCGGGCTGGTGCCCTCGTACTTGTAGTAGATCCTCGCCGAGGTGCCGAGGGCCTTCTCCAGTCGGCGGGCCCGGATGAGGGGCGAGGGCCGCCACAGCCGGTAGATCTCCCGCACCTCCTCGGGGATCTCGACGTACCGCTCCCCGGTGACCTCCTGCTCGATGAGCGCCATCGGGAACAACGGCGCCAGGTCCTCCGGCCCGAGCGGCTCCTTCGTGCCCGGGTGCAGGTGCGGCGCCATCTGCTCGGGCAGGTCGGCCTGGATGTTGTACCAGTGGGTCGGCATCTCGCTCTCGGGGAGAAGTGCCTTGACCAGAGGTGCCGTGACCAGCGAACCGGATGCGGAGTGTGAACCGGATGCAGCGTCAGACGTCATATGGTGTCCTCGGGAGATGTGGGGAGGGGTGAGCCACGCCTCATCCTAGGAGGTCGCGCCTCATGGGGAGGTGCGGGATCCGTTCATCCAGGTAGTCCGGTCCGCAACGGAGGAACCCGAACTGCTCGTACCACCCCTCGAGGTGGGACTGGGCGCCTATCTCGACGGGCAGCTCGCCGCACAGCTCGAGTCCGCGACGGATCAGGACACCGGCGATCCCCCGCCCTCGCCACCCGGGAGCCGTGCACACCCGGCCGAGGTGCATGACCCCACCGTGGACCCCCGACCCGAACACGCGCAGGGTGGCCACCAACTCGTCCGGACCGGATTCGGTGGCCGGAGCCCAGGCCAACAGGTGCGTGGTGCCGGGGTCGGCGTCGACCTCGTCGATCTCCGCGTACGGGCAGTCCTGCTCGGCGACGAAGACGTCCACGCGCAGCTTGTACAGCGCGTGGACGTCCAGCGGACCCAGCCCGGCCAAGGGAGAGGCGACGACTCTCCACGGAGAGTCGTGCTCACTCACCGTCTGCAGGTCAGGGCTTGTCGGCCGGGGTACCACCGGCCGGATCGTCGTCCGAGGGCTGCGGCGCGGAGCCGGCGGCCGCACCCGGCGCGGCGC
>NZ_JAALED010000288.1:0-1559 GCF_014145155.1 Dietzia sp. B19
CGGCGCGGCCGGCGTCCAGCGCCGAGCGTGCGACGTCCCCCAGACGCGCGGGTGCGTACTCGGGGTCGTCCCCCGATCCCGCCGCCGCGGCCACCAGGGTGTGCAGTTCGCGGTCGCTGGTCTCGATTCCGGTGCCCACGTTGAAGCGCAGTCCGGCGGCGGCCGGAACGGTCGCGGCGCGAACGAAGGCGTCCACCACGTCGTCGACGAACACGTAGTCCCGGGTGTTGCCCCCGTCCCCGAAGACCCGGGTCTGCTCCCCGGCCAGCAGGCGCTGGGCGAAGATCGCCACCACCCCGGCCTCGCCGTGCGGGTCCTGACGCGGCCCGTACACGTTGGCCGGCGCCACGCCCGCCCACTCGATGCCGTACAGCTTGGCGAACATCTCCAGGTAGACCTCGCCCGCGACCTTGCCCGCCGCGTAGGGGCTCATCGGGTCCACCGGCCGAGACTCGGCCACCGGCAGGTCGGTGACGGGTCCGTAGATCGATCCCCCCGAGGAGGTGAAGACGATCCGCCGCACCCCGGCCCGTCGGGCGGCGTCGGCCAGCCGGACGGTGCCCACCACGTTGACCTCGGCGTCATGCACCGGGTCCTCCACCGACAGGCGGACGTCGATCTGCGCGGCCAGGTGGAACACGACCTCCGGGGCGAGGTCCGCCACCAGGTCCCCGATCGCGGGGTCGGTCAGGTCCACCTGCCGGAAGGTGAACCGCGAACCGGCCTCGCGGGCGCTCGTGAGGTTCTCCAGCCGACCCCGTGACAGGTCGTCGACGACCGTCACCTCGTGTCCCTCGGACAGCAAGCGGTCCACCAGGGTCGACCCGATGAACCCGGCCCCACCCGTCACGAGTGCCTTCATTCAGATCCCCTCCCGATGTGCGGCGAACCCGCCGCGGCGCCCTGTCGGACAACAGCTCCAAGGATACGACCCGGCCCGGGCCGGCCCGCTCACTCCCGTCCGTACAGCGCGGTGGCGCGGGTCAGCGGCGTACGTCCATCGGGCGGGAACGGCGAGTCGGCCAGGATCCGGGCGAGCTCGGCCTCGGTGAAGGCGGCACGGACCGCGAAGATCCGCACCTGGGAGTCCGAGTAGACCTTGACCAGGCCCGGGGTCTGGTCGAGCCGGAGCAGGTGGTCGTTGGGCTTCTGGAATCCCCAGTAATTGGGCGGGCTGACGTACACGTAGGTCACGCCGAGTTCGTCGAGAGCGGCGTCGACCCTCGGGTCGGTCCCGGCCCGGTCCATGCTGAAGAACAAGTGGGTGGTGAGCGGTGCGGTGGAGCCCGACTGCAGGTAGTGGCGTGCGGTCGAGGGCAGCCCGTTGGTGGCGTACATCCACCCCGACCCCTCGTCCGGGTTGGTGTAGATCAGGCCCGAATACGCCTGTGGCTGCTCGGAGAGCCAGTCGAAGGCCCGCAGATCGTGACTGTCGACCATCCTGCCCGCCCGTTGGTTCGCGCCCGCGGCCGCGGCGTACTCGGGCGAGGCCTGGACGACCCACGACCCGGTGGCCACCAGCGCGGCTAGGGCGACCGCGACCCGCAGGCCCGCCGCAC
>NZ_JAALED010000289.1:0-3652 GCF_014145155.1 Dietzia sp. B19
TACGCGAGAGCGGGGAGCACCAGGACGCCGGCGGCCGCGAGGGCGTCCGCGGTGGCCGTGGCCAGCAGCGTGTCCGTCTGGGTGGGCAGGTGCGCGCCGTGTTGCTCGGTGGCGCCGAGCGGCAGCACCGCCAGGACGGGCTCGATGGTCAGACCTTGATCGCGCCCATGTCGACGGTGAACGTCGACGCGGTGATGGTGCGGGAGGCGTCCGAGGCCAGGAACAGCACCGAGTCGGAGATGTCGTCCGTGGTGGCCATGCCCATCCCCAGGATCGGCGTGAAGTGCGGGAGGAACTGGGGCATGTTGGTGAACACGTCGTGGGCCGCCGGGTCGTCGGCACCCATGGGGGTCAGCACGCCGTAGGGGTGGATCGTGTTGACGCGGATCCGGTGCTCACCGAGCTCCTTGGCCGCGGTCTGCGCGAGGCCCACCACGCCGTACTTGGAGGCCGAGTAGGGCGACTGGACCGGCATGGCCTTGAGTCCGGCGACGGAGCTCACCAGGACGATCGATCCACCGTTGTCCGCCGCGAGCATGTGCGGGATGGTGGCCTTGAGGGTCTTCCAGTACCCCGTGAGGTTGATGTCGATCGTGTCCTGCCACTGCTGCTCGTCGATCTCCCAGACCTTGCCCCAGTTGCAGATGCCGGCGTTGGCGATCACCACGTCCAGACGGCCGCCGAACTGCTCGACCCCGCGGGCGACCAGGTCCTGCTGGAACGCCAGGTCGCGGACGTCGCCGATCTCGGCGAGGATCTCCCCGCCCTCCGCGCGGACCTTCTCGACCGTCTGCGCGAGGTCGTCCTCGGTGGCCGCCTTGTAGCCGACGTGCTCGGACGGCGAGGCGCACAGGTCCAGTCCGATGACACTGGCACCCTCCCGGGCGAAACGGATGGCGTGCTTGCGGCCCTGGCCGCGGGCGATGCCGGTGATGTAGACGACCTTGCCGTCGAAGTCTCCCATGGACTGTGGTTCCTTTTCCTCTACGGACGTAACAGGGAGGCCCGGCGGACCGCCCACCGGGTCACTCTCCCAGGCGACGCATGAACCCGTCGGGGATCACGTAGTCATCCCTGGTGAGCTCCGAGATCGAGGACTTGCTCAACCCGATCAGGCTGGAGTCCAGGCCCGAGCGCAGGACGTCCAGGACGTTCTCCACGCCGGCCTGGCCGTTGGCGCCCAGGCCCCACAGGTACGCGCGGCCGATCATCACGGCGCGGGCGCCCAGGGCGAGCGCCTTGGCCACGTCCGAACCGCGCCGGATCCCGCCGTCCATCAGCACCTCGACCTGACCGTCGACGGCGTCGACGATCGGTGCGAGGCAGCGGATCGAGGCCGGGGTGCCGTCGAGGTTGTTGCCACCGTGGTTGGAGACCGAGATCGCGCTGACGCCTGCGTCGACCGCACGCCGGGCGTCGTCGATGCGGGTGATGCCCTTGAGCATGACCGGCCCGTCGTAGTTGTCCACGACCCACGCGATGTCCTCCCACGTGGCCGGCGGGGTACCCATCCACTCGCCGTAGGCGCCGAAGAAGGTCGGACCCATCTCGCCCTGGTGCACGAGGTTCGGCGTGGTCAGGTCGGGGAAACGCTTGTTGGTCACCACGTCACGCGCCCACTCGGCGGCCCAGCGCGGACGCACCGCGATCTCCGGGGCGAGGGTGAGCATCGCCTTGGCGTCGAGCTTCTCCGGGATGGTCGGACTGCCCCAGTCGCGCCCCATGGAGAACGACCAGTCGGTGGTGAGGATGACGCCCGCGGCGCCGGCGGCCTTGGCCCGCTCGAGGCGCTCGAGGACCTTCTCCTTGCCGCCGAGCCAGTACACCTGGAAGAAGGTCTGCGGGTTCGCGGCGATGACCTCCTCGATCGGCTTGGAGGCGAAGGAGCTCAGTCCCATCGCGGTGCCGCGCGCGGCGGCCGCGCGGGCCACGTCGACCTCACCGTCCGGGGTCACGGCCTGGACCCCGGTCGGCGAGATCATCACCGGGAGGCTGATCGGCTGCCCCATCACAGTGGTGGCCATGTCCCGCTCGGCCTTGGCCCCGATCACGTGCGGCTTGGGACCCAGCTCGGCGAACGCGGCCGTGTTGTCGTCGATCGTCACGCCCTGCTCACTGCCGGCCACCAGCGCCATGTAGACGCTCCGGGGCAGCTTCTTCTTGGCGCGGCGCTGGGCCTCGGCGACCGATTCGAACCAGGGGTTGCGGCGCCAGGGGTTGGCCTCGGCGATCTTCGACAGGCGTGACACGGGAGAGGGCTCCTTCGGGGGAGGACGTGGGCGGTGGCGGGTCGGCCGGCCGACTCAGACGGGGGACTCGTCGCACAGGCTGGTGGGCCTGCGCGGCGGGGTGGTGACGAGGGTCAGCGGGACCGGGCCGGTGGGCTGCTTGCGCGCCGCCAGCCCCTTGACCCGGGAGTGGTCCTGTGACGGCGAGGGGATGCTGCGCTCGGCCGCGAGCAGTCCCTCGCCGTACCCCTGGACGCACTCCGGGTCCGGCCCGTCCATGGGCAGGCCGGTGAAGAACTTGGCCGCCATGCAGCCGCCGCGGCAGCTGTCGTAGAAGTTGCAGGACGCGCAGGCCCCGGCCGACTGGGGCTCACGCAGCTCGCGGAAGAGCTCCGAGGTCTGCCAGACGCTCTCGAAGCCGCCGTCGGAGACGATGTTGCCGGCGAGGAACTCCTCGTGGATCGCGAACGGGCAGGCGTAGACGTCCCCGATCGGGTCGATGAGGCACACCACGCGGCCCGCGCCGCAGAGGTTCAGGCCGGGCAGCGAGCCCTGGCCGTCGCCGAAGGCCGACAGGTGGAAGAAGCTGTCACCGGTGAGGACGTTCGACCCGTGCTCGACCAGCCAGTCGTAGAGGTCCTTCTGCTGCTCGGGGAGCGGGTGGAGGTCGTCCCACACGTCCGCCCCGCGGCCGGAGGGGCGCAGGCGGGTGATGCGAAGGGTGGCGTCGTACTTGTCCGCCAGGGCCTTGAACTCGTCCAGCTGGGTCACGTTCTCGCGGGTGACCACCACCGAGATCTTGGCGTCGGTGAAGCCGGCGTTCTTGAGGTTCTCGAGGGCACGGACCGCCATGTCAAACGAGCCCGGGCCGCGGACCGCGTCGTTGACCTCGGCGGTGGCACCGTCGATGGAGATCTGCACGTCGACGTAGTCGCTCGCGGCCAGGCGCTGCGCCACCTTCTCGTCGATGCGCACGCCGTTGGTGGAGAACTTCACGCCCACCTGGTGGCTGGTCGCGTAGTCGACGAGCTCCCAGAAGTCGGGGCGGACGGTGGGCTCGCCACCGCCGATGTTCACGTAGAAGACCTGCATGCGCTGCAGCTCGTCGATGATCGCCTTGCACTGCTCGGTGCTCAGCTCGCGGGGGTCGCGCTTGCCCGAGGAGCTCAGGCAGTGCACGCACGCGAGGTTGCAGGCGTAGGTGAGCTCCCAGGTCAGACAGATGGGGGCGTCGAGGCCGCGCTCGAACTGGTCCACGAGGCGGCCGACGGGGGCGGGGGCCGCCGGGCGGCTGAGCGTGCTGGTCATGAGGTCTCCTCGATCATGCGCGAGGCGGCGAGCTGGCCGAGCGCGTGCAGGTACAGGCGGGCGGTCCCGGGGTCGTCGATCGGTACACCGGCGGCCGCGCAGGCGGCGCGGGCGGT